>NZ_JBHSFK010000015.1:0-253705 GCF_042653945.1 Streptomyces vulcanius
TGGCGGGCGAACTCCTTGTTCGCACCGATGTAGGAACCGGTCACCCGCGCGATCCGCCCCGCGGCCAGCAGGACCGCCAGCCCGGACTCCATCGCCCCGCAGTTGTTGGACACCACGCCCAGACCGCTCACCCCCCGCTCGTAGAGGGCCTGGATCAGCACGTTCGGCACACCACTCAGCCCGAAGCCGCCGACGGCGAGCGTCGCGTCGTCCGGCACATCGGCCACCGCCTCCACGGCGGTGGCGACGACCTTGTCCGTCACGCCACAACCTCGCCGGCTGCCAGGTCGGACGGATGCCGAGCCAGCGGTGTCACGTCGACCTTCATATAGGGGAAGAGGGGAAGGCTCCACAGGATCCGGTGCAGGGCCTCGTTGTCGGCGACGTCGAAGACGCTGATGTTGGCGTACTGCCCGACGCACCGCCAGATGTGCGCCCACTCACCGGACTTCTGCAGCTCGTGACAGTACGCCTTCTCGCGCGCCACCAGGTCCGCGCGGACCTCGGGATCGAGGTCGCGCGGAATATCGACGTCCATCCGTACCGCGAACAGCACCGCGCATCACCCCTTGTCGAGGACGAAGTCGTGGGTGACCTCGCTGCCGTCGCCGTCCGCGACGGGGGTCGGGGCGAGGATCAGTTCGGGCTTCACGGCCGATGCGATGTCGTCCTCGACATAGCTGCCGCCCTGGAAGTACAGCTGGGTGGTGATGAGTTGATGCCCCGGCGCCGACACCTTCAGGTGCAGGTGGGCAGGGCGCCAGGCGTGCCACCCCGCAGCCGCGATGAGCCGGCCGCAGGAGCCGTCGGTGGGGATCTGGTACGGGGCGGGCTCAATGGTGTGGATCTTGAAGTGGCCCTGGTCGTCGGCGATGACCGTGCCCCGCAGGTTCCACTCGGGCAGCCCGGGTGCGAACTGGGAGTAGTAGCCGTCGTTGTCGGCGTGCCAGATGTCCACCGTGGCGCCGGACAGCGGTGTGCCGTCCACGCTCGTGACCTGGCCCTGGAAGAGCAGCGGGGTGCCCTCCTCACCGTCGCGCATCGGCAGCGTCGCCTCGGCGGGCAGGATCGGGGCGTCGGGGATGTAGTACGGGCCCTCGATGGTGCCCTTGCTGCCCTCGCGGTTCTCGCCCGCGACCTCCTCGACGACGTTCTCCAGCCACACGTCGAGGAACAGCGGCCACTCGCCGTCCTCGCCGACCTGGATCAGCCAGGACTTCAGCACGTCGTACTCGGCGTACGTCACCTTGTGCCGGCGGATGATGTCGTGGGCGGCGGCGAGGAGTTCGGAGACCAGCGTGTCGACGCGCCGGGTGTCGACGCCGGCGGTCTCCGTCCGCTGCTTGTTGCGGAACTGCTCGGTGGCGGCGGCCCCGGACGCGGCGGCGGTGGCCTGCTCGGTGATGGTGTCGGTCATGGTGTTCCCGTCCCTCGGAATCAGGTGTGTCAGCGGTCCTGGCGGTAGCGGGCCAGCTTGTCGGGGTCGATGTCGATGCCGAGTCCCGCGCCCTCGCGGATGCGCAGGGTGCCGGACTCGATGGTCAGAGGCTCGGTGAGGAGGTCGTCGGTCATGTCGAGGAAGTTCGACAGCTCGCCTGCGTGCTGCGAGGCGGACCGGTGGGCGGCACCGAAGGCGACCGAG
The DNA here is from genome assembly GCF_042653945.1 of Streptomyces vulcanius. NCBI lineage: Bacteria > Bacillati > Actinomycetota > Actinomycetes > Kitasatosporales > Streptomycetaceae > Streptomyces > Streptomyces vulcanius. The sequence continues at coordinate 1,643 of NZ_JBHSFK010000015.1, forward strand.
CACAACGTGCCGATCTGGCCGTCGATCTGATTGCCCATCACCACCTCGACGCCCAGGCCCTCGCACTCGTGCAGCACGCGCTGGGAGGCGGTGAAGCCGGTGCGGGCGGTCTTGATGCTGATCGCGGTGGCCGAACCGCCGAGGAGCTCCCGGGTGACCTCGGCGGGCCGGGTGGCGCTCTCGTCGGCGATGAAGGGGATCGGGCTCCGGGCGACCAGCCACCGGCGGGCCAGTACGTCGTCGGCGGGGCAGAGTTCCTCGGCGAAGGTCAGGCCGAGGCCGGCCATCTCCTGCAGGGCCCGCGCGGACTCGGAGGCGCTCCAGCCGCGGTTGCCGTCGATGTAGAGCTCGACGTCCGGGCCGAGTGCCTCGCGCAGCGCCCGGCAGGCGACGACGTCGTCGGTGTACGGCCGCCGCCCGACCTTCACCTTGAACGTGGTGATGCCGTAGGTGTCCCGGACGCGTTCCGCCTCGGCGACCATGGCGTCGGCGGGCGCGAAGCCGACCATGTGGCTCACCTGCATACGGTCGGTGTAGCCGCCGAGCAGTCCGGACACCGGCATTCCGGCGGCCTGGCCCAGGATGTCCCACAGGGCCATGTCGACGGCGGCCTTGGCGGTCGGGTTGCCGACGGTCCGGTCGAGACGCTCGTGGACCGCTTCCCGCTCCAGGGCGGTCAGTCCCTGGATCTGCGGCGCGAAGAGCTTGTCGATGACCGCGACGATCGACTCCTGGGTCTCGCCGTAGGTGTAGGGGCGGGGCGGCGCCTCGGCGGTCCCGGTCAGGCCCTCGTCGGTGTGCACCCGGACCAGGACGTGGTCGGCGGTGTGCACCTCACCGCTCGCGAATTTCAGGGGTTTCGCATAAGGAATGGCAAAGGGAATTGCCTCGACTTGGACGATCTTCATACCACTCCTTGAGGTCCTTCGAGTCCGTCAAGAAAGACGTCGTTTTGTTCCAGTACCTTCAGGAGCGGATGGAGTCCGGCACGACGGCGATGCCGAGGCCCGCGGCGACCAGGGCGAGGGCGGCCGAGGTCTCCGTGACCTCGTAGGCGTGATAATGACGCGTCTCGGCGACGGCGACGAAATAACGGAGATGCCTGAGCTCCATCGGGCTGCCCCTTTCTCGTTTCGGGACCCTCGAATGAGCCTCAGCGTAGGGATCGGACCCCATACGGCACAAATACTTGATTGCAACCTATTGAGACGCCCGGGATATGAATCCCCCTGGGCCAACCCTGGGGAAATGTCTGGGGCCGACTTTTCACCGCACTGTCACATGGTGCTGAAAAGCAATGGCAACGGGGCCTGACCGACCAGGCGGCCCGGCCGCTTCTTCACCTGTCCGTTCCACGGCTGGACGTTCAACAACAGCGGCAAGCTGCTGAACGTGAAGGACCCCCAGGAGGCCGGCTACCCCGAGCAGTTCAACACCGACGGCTCGCACGACCTGAAGAAGGTCGCCCGCTTCGAGAGCTGTCGAGGCTTCCTCTTCGGCAGCCTCAACCCGGACGTCAAGCCGCTCGCGGAGCACCTGGGTGACGCGGCGGTCGTGATCGACATGTCGTCGACCAGTCGCCGGAGGGCCTGGAGGTGCTGCGCGGCTCGTCGACCACGGCCACCTGCTGCTGTGGACCAAGTGGCTCGACCCCGCCAACCGGCCGCTGCACGGGAAGCGGGACGAGCTGGCGGCGGAGTTCGGCGCGGAGAAGGCCGGCTGGATGATCGGCGTGTCCAGGAATCTGTGCCTGTACCCGAACGTCTACCTGATGGACCAGTTCAGCTCGCAGATCCGGCACTTCCGGCCGATCTCCGTCGACAGGACCGAGGTCACCATCTACTGCGTCGCCCCGAAGGGCGAGCCGGCCGAGGACCGCGCCCGGCGCATCCGGCAGTACGAGGACTTCTCCAACGCCACCGGCATGGCCACCCCGGACGACCTGGAGGGGTTTCCGCTCCTGTCAGAAGACGTACCTGGCCGGGTCCATGCCGTGGAACGACCTCAGCCGCGGCGCCGTGCACCAGACCGACGGCCCGGACGAGGGCGCCGAAAGGATCGGTATCAACCCGGTCGCGAGCGGTGTCCGCACGGAGGACGAGTTCTGGATGCCCGCCTGGGCCGACGACGACCAGCTCAGCACCCGTACCGTCACGATCTCCCGCCTGCGGGGCGCCCGACTGCATCCCACGCTAGCTTGCTAGGATGCTAGCATCAGTCCGTGGGTGATGAAGAAGTCAAGCAGTTCAACGTGTACCTGCCGATCGGGCTGATCAAGCAGGTCAAGTACCGCGCCATCGAGTCGGGCACGTCGTTGTCGGCGTTGGTCGCTGACGCGCTGCGCGCCTATCTCGACGACGCCCATGGGTCCACACCGCAATCGACCGAGGAGGAGATCTGACATGGCGACCGAAGGAATCGAGGCCGTGTTCCTGACGACTCACAACTGGGGTAGGGCGGCGAAGTTCTTCCAGACGCTGGGCTACCAGCTGGATTTCGCGACGGACCACAACTCCGGCCGGCTCCGCAACGGCGACGGTCCCTACGTGTTCATCGCCGAGGTCCCCGAGGACCAGGAGCCCCAGACGCGGATCGTGCTGAAGGTGCCCGACGCGGACGCGTTTCGTCCCGATCCGGCCGTCGAGGTGGTCACGCCGTTCGAGGACACCCATTACGGGACCAGGGAGATGACTGTCCGCGACCCCGACGGGCGTCTGTGGAGCCTCCAGGCTCCCGCCGGGAACTGACCACGGCGAAGGGGAACACCATGGCAGACGAGCAGATCGAGGCGCCGGACAGCACCGCGGTGCGGACCGCCCTCTGGCGGGCGCTGCACGTCCGGGTCGACCCGCCCCCGCACGTGGTCGAGGACGAGATCGGCCTGCGGCTGGCGGCCCCCGGCGATGACTGGCGCGACCGCCCGGACATGGACCCGCGCGCCACCAGCGGGTTTCGGGCGGCCATTGTGGCCCGCGCTCGTTTCATCGAGGACCTGATCACCGAGCAGGCCGACCGCGGTGTCACCCAGTACATCGTCCTGGGAGCCGGCCTGGACACCTTCGCTCAGCGCAAGCCGCAGATCGCCTCCCGCCTGCGGATCTTCGAGGTCGACCAGCCCGGTCCCCAAACCTGGAAGCGTCACCGCCTGGTCGAACTCGGCTACGGCATCCCGGAATGGCTCCACCTGGTGCCGGTCGACTTCGAGGCGAGGGCGCCCTGGTGGGAGCAACTGGCCGCCGCCGGCTTCGATCCCGGCCAACCGGCGGTCATCGTCTCCACCGGCGTCACCATGTACCTCACCAAGGACGCCACCGTCGCCACCCTGCGCCAGATCGCCGGGTTCGCCCCCGGTTCGACGCTCGCCATGACGTTCCTGCTGCCGACCGAACTTCTCGACGACGCCGACCGCCCCGGCCTCCAGGCGAGTGAGGAAGGCGCGCGGGCATCTGGCACGCCGTTCATCAGCTTCTACACCCCGCAGGAGATGCTGGCACTCGCCCGCGAAGCCGGCTTCAGGGACGCCCACCGTGTGTCGGGAGCTCTGCTCGCCGAGCGCTACTTCGCCGATCGCACCGACGGCCTCCGTCCGTCCAGCGGAGAGGACCTGCTGCTGGCCACCACCTGACCCCCTCGTCGACGCCGCCGAGTCCCTGCGGTTCAAGACACCTACCGGCTTCGATCTGCTGTACCTGTGGTGTGCAGTACGGAGCCCCTCGCGCTGATTGCCCGGTCTGCCTGGACGAGCGGCAGTATGTCGGTTGGGAAGGCCAACAGTGATGACGATCTCGCCGCCGAGATCGAGAACGGCTCGTAGCGGTGCCGGGCCGACCACGATGCGGCGGCCGGCACCGTCGCCCTAGCAACCCTCGTGATCGTTCGCAGTCCTGCCCTTCTTCCCTTCGCTCTGGGGAAGCATGATGGTGAAGGTGGCGCCGCGTCCGGGCGCGCTGGCGGCCGACAGCATGCCGCCGTGCGCTTCGGTGAGTTTCCGGGCGATGGACAGGCCCAGACCGCTGCCGCCGGTCTTGCGGCTGCGGGACTTCTCCGCGCGCCAGAACCGCTCGAAGACGAAAGGCAGGTTCTCCGCCGCGATACCGGTGCCCGTGTCGGTCACCTCGATGACGGCCGCGGCAGCGTCCCCGCGCGCGTGGAGGGTGACCCGGCCGCCGGGCGGCGTGTGGCGGACGGCGTTGGAGACGAGGTTGCCGACGATCTGACGCAGCCGCAGCGGATCGGCCCACAGGTCCAGTCGGCCCACGCTGTCGACCAGCAGCGTGACCCCCGCCTTCTCCGCCGCGACCCGGTGGGCGGCTGCCACATGCCGCAGAACGGCCTCGGCCAGGACCTGTTCCTCGTACAGCCGCAGGGTGCCCGCGTCGGCGGCGGCGAGGTCCTGCAGGTCGTCGATGATGTGCTGAAGTAACAGGACCTCTTCCAGGAGGGAGTCCGTCAGGTGCTGGTCCGCCTCGATGACGCCGTCCTGGGTCGCTTCCAGGGCGCTGCGGATGGTGCTCAGCGGAGTACGCAGCTCGTGGGCGATGTCGCTGACCATGACCTTGCGTTGCCGTTCGGTGCGCGCCCGGTGCTCGGAGAGTTCGTTGAACGCCGCCGTGAGCCGGCCGATCTCGTCGTCCCGGGCGACCGGCACCGGGGGCAGCTGTTCGTCGCGGTCCTGGGCCGCCCTGGTCAGGGCTCGCAGCGGGCGGACGAGGTGGATGCCGGTCACGACGGTGACGAACGCGGCGAGCAGCAGGACCACCGCGGTGACGACGAGTGTCCGCAGGGCGTTGGCCGGCGAGAGGTCGAAGGGCGCGGCCGGCGAGCCGGAGGTGTCGCTGACGTAGAGCAGCGCCGAGGGGGCGACATAGGGCGCGAGCTGTTCGCGGCGGCCGGTGTCGACGCAGTTCTGCGAGGAGCGCGGGACAGTGCCCTGCGCCGTGGCGCCGGACATGAAGCCCAGCCCGAGGGTCAGCGTGGGCAGCTTCTGGCGACGCAGGCACGCGTTGACGACCTCGTTGAGAGCGGCGAGTGCGTCGTCTTCGCCGGCGGTCGGGGTGTCCAGTTCGAGCAGTCCGCATTCGTCGGCGCGCTTGGCGCGGTACTGCTGCTGATCCGTGCCCTGCATCTGCTCCCGGAGCGAGACGTCGTACAGCAGCGCGATGACCGGACGGCCCGAGGGGGACGCCGATCGCTGGAAGGGCACGCTCGCGCCGGTGAGGCATTTCGCGACGGAGTTCGCCGCGCGGTCGAGACGCTGCCGGTCGGCTGTCCGCAGTGCGTAGGGACCCAGCGCGGCACGGTCGATGCCGCTGCCGCCCGTCTGCGGTGACAGGAACGGATCGGTGTGCAGCGGGTCGATGGTGGCGAACGCCCTGGCGGGCGTACGGGAGGGGCGGACCGGCCCGCTCACCACCGGTCGCCGGGTGTCCTGCGGGGTGACGGTGATGTGCCGGCCGGTGCTGCGGGCGAGGTCGCGCACCACGGGGGCGGCACCTCGCCAGTCGTGATGTGAAGCGGCGTACGACACGAGGGTGCGGTAGATCATGGTGTCGTCGGCGAGTACCTGCCCCTGCTGGTCCCGTACGGCGTCGGTGGTCGTGCGTACCGCCAGCCAGGCGGTGGCCGTGATCGCGCAGACCACGATGAGCAGTGCGGAGGCGAGCATCCTGAACAGCAGACTGCGGTGGACCGGCAGCCTGTTCCCGGTCGCGCCGACGGCGTTCACCAGCTGTCCGAGGGCAGGGATGTGGCTGCCGGAGTACGGTCGTTGAGCTTGTAGCCCACCTTGTAGACCGTCAGCAGGTGGACCGGGGAGCTCGGGTCGGCCTCGATCTTCTTGCGCAGGTTCAGGACGTGTACGTCGACGGTTCGCTCGGTGATGTAGGCGTTGGTGCCCCGGCTGACGGCGAGTAGTTGACGCCGTGTGAAGACCCGTCCCGGTTCGGCGGCCATGGCGGCGAGAAGGTCGAACTCGCCGGCCGTGATCAACACCGGCCGGCCGTCGACGGTGACCGTGTGGCGTCTGCGGTCGACCGTGACTGCTCCTGCCGTGAGCACATCGGAGGCATCGCCCGCCGCGCCCGTCGGCGCTTGCGACGACTGCTGCGCCTCCGACAGTCGCTCCACTCGTCTGAGCAGGTTGCGGATGCGGGCCATCAGCTCGCGCGGGCTGTACGGCTTGGTGACGTATTCGTCCGCGCCCAGGGCGAAGGCGAGCAGCAGGTCTTCTTCTGTGGTGCGCGCGGTGAGCATGAGCACCGGGAGGCCTGCGTGGACGGGTTCGGCGCGCAGCACCCGGCATATGTCCAGGCCGTCGACGCCGGGCATCATGACGTCCAGCACCAGCAGATCGGGGGGCCTGCGGCGGATCTCCTCCAGGGCTGTGCGGCCGTCGTGAACGAGCCGGGCCACATGCCCCTCCCGCACGAGGTAGTGGCCGATGATCTCGGCTTGTTTGACGTCGTCTTCCGCGACCAGGACGTTCGCACCCATAGCCGGGACTGTAAGTGCTGTGGACGGGACGCTCATACGGTCCTGACCAGACCTTCATATCCGGTCGACAGGCTGTCAGTCATGTCGCGCCACACGTCGGAGGTCAGGTTGTCCCTACACGGTTCCCGCCGGCCGGACGACCCCGGCGAGGAGTTCGGTTCCGCGACCGCGGACACCGCTCGGCGGCGCTCGGCCCGCCGGACGGCGCTCATCGCGGGGGGAGTCGTCATCGCGGTGGCCGCGGGCGGTGTCGTCCTCGTCCCGCACTGGACCGAGGCCGCGAGGTCGCCCTCGAAGGCCGCGACTCCGTCGGTGAGCTCGGTGGTGGTGCGGCGCACCGATCTGTCGGACTCGGTGTCGATGGACGGGACGCTCGACTACGGCATCCCCCGCGCGATCGGCGGCCCCTCGACCGGGACGGTGACCTGGCTGCCGGCGGTCGGGGCCACCATCGCCCGCGGCCACCAGCTCTACCGGGTCGACAACCGGCCGGCCGTGGTGTTCTACGGGTCCACCCCGCTGTACCGGCGTCTGGACACGGTGGGCATGGTCGGCCCGGACGTGCGGGTGGTGGCCGACAATCTCAGGGCTCTGGGGTACGACATCGGTGCCCAACCCCAGGCGGGCACGCTTGTCACCCCGTCGCGGGCCGACGCCGCTCAGGAGTCGGGGGGCCCTGAGGAGTCGGAGGGGGTTGAGAAGTCGGAGGGGGGTGAGGCCGCTTCCGGCAGCCCGTCGCCCGCCGTCTCCGGCAACCCTTCTCCCGCTGCGTCGTCCGTCCCCCAGCGGGTCCAGCCGGGCGACTCGGTGCTGACCCAGGGGCTGATGGCGGCGATCGGACGGTGGCAGCGGGACACGCGAGTGCCGGAGACCTCGGTGCTGGAGTCCGGCGATGTCGTCGTGACCACGGGCGCGGTCCGGGTCGCCCAGCTCAAGGTGCAGAAGGGCGACGCCGCTTCGGGCGAACTGCTGTCCGTCACCGTCACCGGCAAGCGCGTCACCGTACAGACCTCCGAAGGTGACTCCTCGGCCTTCAGGAAGGGCAACGCCGTCGAAGTCACCCTGCCCGACGGTTCGACGGTGCCCGGCAGGATCAGTGTGGTCGGCACCATGATCCGCTCCGGTTCCGAGGACGGCGGGGACGCGGGCTCGGACCTCACCCGCACCATCACCGTCGTCCTGGACGAAGACAAGGCACGCACAGCGGTCCGGGGCATCGACTCGGCGCCCGTACAGGTGCGGTTCCCGGGGCGGACCAACAAGGACGTCCTGGTCGTGCCGGTCGGTGCGTTGCTGGCGCTGAGTGAGGGCGGCTACGCGGTACAGCTCCGGAACGGGAAGCTGATCAAGGTCACCACCGGGCTGTTCGCCAAGGGCCTGGTCGAGATCAGCGGGTCGGTCACGGCCGGCACAAGGGTGGTGACCACGTCATGAGACCCCCGTCCCCGGTTCTGGTGGTACGCAAGGTCAGCCGTGCCTATGGCGGCGTGCAGGCACTCGACGATGTGTCACTGACGATCCACGAAGGCGAGTTCGTGGCCGTACTCGGCCCCTCGGGCTCGGGAAAATCCACGCTGCTGAACATCATGGGCACCCTCGACCGTGCCACCAGCGGCACCGTCGAACTGGCCGGTCAGGACGTGGCAACCCTCACCGACCGTCAGATCTCCACCCTCCGCAGCCGCCACCTCGGCTTCGTCTTCCAGCACTTCCACCTCACCGACGGACTGAGCGCGACCGAGAACGTCAGCACGGGCCTGCTCTACAGCGGGGTGCCGCGCCGGCGTCGTCGGCCGATGGCGCGTGAGGCGCTCGCCCAGGTCGGGCTGATGCACCGGGAACACCACCTGTCGCACCAGTTGTCCGGCGGCGAGCGGCAACGGGTCGCCGTCGCCCGTGCGCTGGTCAACCGGCCCGCGCTCGTCCTGGCCGACGAGCCCACCGGTGCCCTCGACACCGCCAACGGACAAGCGGTGCTGAAGCTGCTGTCGGATCTCAACCGCCAGGGCACGACCATCGCGGTGATCACCCACGACCGGACCATCGCCGGCCTGCTGCCCCGACGGCTGGAGATCCTCGACGGACGCCTCGTGGCCGACACCGGCCTCGGACCTGCCGGCACTGACCTCGAACCCCTGGACGCCCAGTCGTGAGCCCCCGTAACCCAACCGCCCCTGCCACCGGGCCCACTACAGCCTCCGCTGTGGCCCCGCGGATCCGACCGGTCCGCCTTCCTCTTCGGGACGTCCTCGCTCTGGGGATGCTGGGCATCCGTACCCGCAAGGTACGGGCCGCCCTGTCCGCCCTCGGCATCTCGCTGGGCATCGCGACGATGATCGTTGTGACCGCCATCCCCGCATCCAGCCAGAAGGCGCTGATGGAGCGGCTTTCCGCGCTCGGCACCAACATGCTCACGGCACAGGCCCAACCCGACCTGAAACCGCCGGTGCTGCTGTCCGAGGAGTCGGTGGACATGGTCGCCCGCATCGGCCCCGTCACCGCGGTCAGCGCGGTGGCCAACACCCATGCCGTGGTCAACCGCTCGGACAAGGTGGACCCGGACACCTACGCGGGCCTGACCGTCCTGGCGGCGAAGGACAACCTGCTGTCCCTGATCAACGCGCGTGTGCAGTCGGGGCACTTCCTCGACCGGACGTCCGACGCGTTCCCCACCGCGGTGCTCGGCTCGGTGGCGGCCGCACGGCTCGGCCTGCCCAGCGTTTCGCCCGGCGGCCCCGCCCCGCAGATCTATATCGACGACCGGTGGTTCACCGTCATCGGCGTCCTGGAGCAGACCCCGCTGTCCCCCGACATCGACCGTTCCGTCCTCGTCCCCTGGCAACCCGCCCGCACCGAACTGGACTTCGACGGCCATCCCACGGTCATCTACGTGAAGGCCGAGGAGCCCCGGATCGAAGCGGTACGGGACGTCCTGTCCGACACGGTCAATCCCGGTCTGCCGGGCGTGATCATGATCAGCCGCCCCTCGGACGCCCTCGCCGCGAAACGCGACACCCAGACCACCTTCTCGGCCCTCTTCCTCGGACTGGCAGGGGTGGCGCTGGTGGTCGGCGGGGTCGGAGTGGCCAACACCATGGTCGTCTCGGTGCTCGAACGACGACGCGAGATCGGTCTGCGCCGGGCCCTCGGCGCCACTCGCGGCCACATCCGGCTGCAGTTCCTCACCGAATCCATCGCCCTGTCCACCCTCGGCGGCCTGGCCGGCACCCTGCTCGGCGTCCTGGCCACCCTTGCCTACACCGCCTACCAGGACTGGCCCCCGGTCATCCCCCCGACCGCGGTGGCCGGCGGCGTCGCCGGGACCGTCCTGGTGGGAGCGATCGCCGGACTGTACCCCTCCCTGCGCGCCGCACGCCTGTCCCCGACCGAGGCACTTGCCTCGGCATGAAGCCCGCACCACAGGATCCCCAGCTCACTCCAACCCGGGCCCTTACCTTCGCAGAGAAAGCAGGAGACATGAACCAGCATCACCGCTTCCAGCCCGACGTCCAGCCTCGGCTCCGGATTCGGCGGGTGCCAGCCCTCGTATCGGCCACGGCGATCCTCGCGCTCGCCACCCTCACCGCGTGCGGCGGAGACGCCGACTCCGGCACGGGGGTGGCATCCATCACCGAGACGGGTACCGGCACCGCTTCGTCCGACAAGGCGCAAGGGAAGCAGTCCAAGGACCCCGAGGCCGGACGCCCTCAACTGCGCCTGGATACAAGCGAAGAGGAGGAGAACCGCTTGTTCAACATCTGGTCGGCCTGCATTCATGAGCACGGGGTACCAATGCAGGACATCGTCAAGGACGGCAAGAACGTCCCCGACCAGACCCACCGCGCATATCCCGCAGCCGCCAAAGCGTGCATCGGCAAGCTGCCCGTCGGTCCGCCCGAGCTGGACCGTGCGAAGAACCCGCACTACATGGACGACTTCCGGGCCGAGATCGCCTGCATGCACGAGGCCGGAGTCAAGGTGGAGCCGATGCCCGACGGCGAGGGCTACACCTGGCCCTCCGGCGAGATCAACGTGCCCAACCTGCCGGACCTCGAAAAGCGCTGCCGCATCGAGGCGTTCAGCGACAAGGACGGGTGACGAGCCACTGGCTGCCGGCCCTGTCGGCCCTCCCCGATCCGCTCGACTGCGATATCGACTTCCGTCCACTGGAAGTGACCGTGCCCACCCCATGGAGGAAGCGGGCCCCGCGTGCCACCGCGTGACCGATCGACCTCGCTGTCCTCCGAGGGCTCCGCGTCGAAGCGCAGCCAGTCAGTCGTGGCCCGCGCGGGACTCCATGACCTCCACCAGCCGTCCCAGTGCCTTGAGCACCCACTCGCGGTCGTCTCCGAGTCCCGCCAACAAGTCCACCTCGGCGGCGAGTTGGCGGGGGAAGAGAGCGTCGACGGCCTCGGCGCCGGCCTCGGTGATCGTGACGAGGGCGGCGCGGCGGTCGGCGGGGTTGGGGGTGCGGGCGATGAAGCCGCGCTTCTCCAGTTTGGCCAGCGTCTTGCTCACCCCGGCACGGGACAGACCGAGACGCTCGGCGAGCCGGCGGGCGATGACCGGGTCGGTGGCATGGCGAAGGGGGATGAGCATGTCGACTTCCGGTGCCGTGAGCGGCGCACCCGCGTAGAGGGGCTCGACGGCACGGTTGAGCAGACCCGTGGCGCGCTTGAGCAGGGCGACGACTTCCATGGGGGAGGTGTCGAGCCCGGGATGGTGCTCGGCCCACCGGGCGCGGACGTCGGCAGGGGAGGCGGGGGAGGAGGACATGCGGCTCGCCGTCTCGCTCTCATGTTTGTTAACGGGTGAACTATAGGTTACCTTTCAATTCATGGTAGCTCCGTCCCCCTCCCGTGCCGCCACCGCACAGGCCTCCGCCGGTCCCGGTTCTTCCCGGCGCCCGGCCGCCGCCCTCGTCGCCGTACTCGGGGCGCTGACCGCCGTGGCCCCCCTCGCGATCGACATGTACGTCCCCGGGTTTCCCTCGATGGGGGACGCGCTCGGGGCGAGCAGCTCAGCCGTGCAACTGACGATGACCGCGTTCCTGGCCGGACTGGTCGTCGGCCAGCTGATCATCGGTCCGCTCAGCGACGGCCTCGGCCGGCGTGGGCTGCTGATATCCGGGTCGGCCGGATTTGTCTTCTTCTCCCTCGCCTGCGCCGTCGCCCCCAACATCGCCGTCCTGACCGGCGTCCGCTTCCTGCAGGGCGTGGCCGGCGCTGCGGGCATGGTGCTGGCCCGTGCCGTGCTCACCGACCGCTTCCACGGGGCCGATCTGCCGCGCTACTTCGCTGTGCTCTCCCAGGTGATGGGCGTGGCGCCGATCGCCGCGCCGGTACTCGGCGGAGCGATCCTGTCCGTGGCCACCTGGCGCGCGGTGTTCGCCGCACTGGCCGTCCTGGGCGTGCTGCTCCTGCTCGCCGTACTGCGGGCGGTGCCCGAGTCGCTGCCGCCCGAGCGGCGCCACGGCCGCGGGGTGGCGAGCACCTTCGGCGCGATGGGATCGCTGCTCGCGCGCCGCACGTTCATGGGCTACGTCCTCGTCGTCGCCCTTGCCGCGGCCGCGCTGTTCACCTACATCAGCGGCTCCAGTTTCGTCTTCGAGAACCTCCACGGGGTCTCCTCGACGACGTACTCGCTCATCTTCGCGACCAACGCCGTGGGCATGCTGATCGCCGGGGCGGTCTTCGCCCGCCTGGCCGGCCGGGGCGTACGCCTGAACACGCTCCTCACGGCCGGTGTCGGCATCTCCTTGCTGGGCGCACTGGCGCAGGTCCTGCAGGTCGTGGTCGTGGGCGAGACCCTCGTGGGTACCTGGATCACGCTGTTCGTGACCGTCGGTGGCATCGGCATGGTCTTCCCCGGAGGCATGAGCATCGGGCAGACGGTGGGCCGGGCGGCCCCGGGCGCGGCGTCCGCGCTCCTGGGCGGCCTGCAGTTCTTCCTCGGGGCCCTCGCCTCACCGCTGGTGGGACTGTTCGGCGAGGACAGCTCCCTGCCGATGGCGCTGATCATGCTGATCGCCGTGGCCGCGGCGGGGCTCGCCCTCGTCGGGCTCGCCCGGCCCTGGCAGGGGCATGGTGAGCCGGACGACTCGGCGGTCCGGGGAGGCCCTGGCGCATAGTCGTGCTTCGCGGAGGTGGCCGGCGCCAGGGCGCTCGTACCGGTCGTCCTGTCGATCCCCGGGCTCGCCCTCGCGCCGCTTGCGCCCTTCGCGGGAGTTGTCATCGACCGGCTGGGACGCGAACGCCTGCTGGTCGTCGCGGCATCGCCTCCTGCACCGTCCCGGTGGAGACGGCGTACCTCCTGGGCGACCTGGGCTGCCTGCGGCATTGACAGGTTTGGTTAATGGGATTAGCTTTTGGCTAACGGAGTTAGCCAAGCCCTGGGGGATGTCATGACCGAGCACCTTGCCGTCGACGGCGGCACGATCGCTTACGAGGTGGCGGGGTCCGGCCCGCTGATCGTTCTCGCGCACGGCATGGGCGACAGCCGTGCCGCTTACCGTGCCGTGATCCCGCCGCTGGTGGCGGCGGGCTATCGGGTCGCCGCGGTCGATCTGCGCGGCTGCGGCGAATCGAGCGTGGGCTGGCCGGCCTGGAGCCGCACCGCCATCGCCGGCGACCTGCTCGCCGTGATCCGCCACCTGGGCGGCCCCGCCGTGCTCGTCGGCCACTCGATCTCCGGTGGCGCCGCCACCATCGCCGCCGCGCGGGAACCCTCGCTGATCACCGCGGTCGTCGAGTTGGCGCCGTTCACCCGCAAGCAGTCGATCCGCCTCGGCGACCTGCGGGTGAAGCGCTTCCGGCAGGGCATGCTGCGACTGCTCGGCACGGGCGTGTTCGGCAGCGTGCCGCTCTGGCGCTCGTACCTCGACGCGGCCTACCCCGGTGTGAAGCCGGCCGACTGGGCCGAGCGGCTCGGCCGCGTCGACTCCCTGATGCGCGAGCCGGGCCGGATGAAGGCGATGCAGGGCATGGGCCGCAGCGCCCCGACCGACGCCGGCGCGCAGCTCGGCAACGTCCGCTGCCCGGTCCTGGTCGTGATGGGCACGCTCGACCCCGACTGGGCCGACCCGCACGCCGAGGGCTCGGCGATCGTCGACGCCCTGCCGTCCGGCCTCGGTCGCCTCGAGATGATCGAGGGCGCCGGGCACTACCCGCACGACCAGTTCCCCGATCAGGTGGTTTCGCTCATGCTCGCCTTCCTCGGATCGGACGCCGCCCGTGCCTAGGGTCGGCCTGGACCCGTCGGCCGTGGTCGCGGCCGGTGCCGCCCTCGCCGACGAGGTGGGCCTCGCCAACCTGACGATGGGGTTGCTGGCCGAGCGGGTGGGCGTGCGCACCCCGTCCCTGTACAAGCACGTGGGCGGCCAGGACGACCTCAACCGGCGCATCGCCGCCTTGGCGTTGAGCGAGGCCGCCGACGCCGTCGGCGGCGCCGTCCAGGGGTACGCGGGCCGCGACGCCCTGGCCGCCGCGGCCCGCGCCGTCCGCGCCTTCGTCCTGGAGCACCCCGGCCGGTACGCCGCGACGATCGGCGTGGAACCGTCCGGCCCGGACGACCCGGTGGCCACCGCGGCGCAGCGGCTGCTCGGCGCGTTCACGGCGGTCCTGCGCGGCTACGAGATCGGCGAGTCCGACGTGGACCACGCCCTGCGCATGCTCCGCAGCCTCTGCCACGGCTTCGCCACGTTGCAGGTGGCAGGCGGCTTCCAGTGGAGCGCCGACATCGACGAGAGCTTCGAGTGGCTGATCGCCTTCGCCGACCGGGGCCTGCGCGCCATCTGAGAAATGGCTCGGCATGGAGTGGCGGCTCGCGCAAGGTGCCCCGGCTGCCGAGCTGTGAAGGTGGGCTGTGGACGTGACACCCCGGAAAGTGACGCGGGACCAGTTGACGGGAGCGGCGCGGGCCGGCTGCTGGAGGCCGTCGAGCGGCTCGCGGGCGGCAGCAGGAAGGGTCGTGCGAGAAGACCGCGCTCGACTTCGCGCCGTGCTGTCTGGCCGAGGCGGCCTCGCGTGACCGGAGGATCGCGGACGCCCGGGACCGGCTGGAGGAGCGGCTGCGTGAACTCGCCGCAGCGGTGCGGTCGCGTGCCGAGTACTCGGTCGTCCATGGCGAGCTGGGGCTGGACCACGTGCTGGTGGACCGGGACGGCAACCCCCGTGCTGATCGACGGCCTCGACGAGGACCGCCTCGCGCTCTGCACCCTCACCCAGCGGCTGTCCCTCACGGCTGGTCCGCTCAGGCTGCTCGCGGTGGTGAGGGTTGATGGATCGTCAGGCCGCTGATGGCATGTGATCATGTCGGCCCGTATCAGCGCGTAGACCTCGCGGGCTGTGTAGCGTTTCAGGCAGCGCGTTGTCTCGCGCTTTCTTTGTCCCTCGGCGGTGCGTCGCTCCAGGTGGGTACGCGTGCGCTCGTCCTGGCGCATGCGGGTGACCACGATGCGATGCAGCGCGGCGTTGGCCTGCCGGTCCCCGCCCCGGTTGAGCCGATGGCGCCGGGTCTTGCCCGAGGACTTCTCAACGGGGCTGGCGCCGCACAGCGCGGCGAAGGAGGCCTCGCTGCTCAGCCGCTCGGGATTGTCGCCGGCGGTGATCAGCAGGGCCGCGGCACTGTCCGGCCCGATCCCGAGCCGCTCCAGCAGGCTGGGTGCGCTGGCCCGGACCGCTGCGGTCATTCGCCGCCCGAGCTCGGTGACCTCCTGCCGAAGCCGCAAGACGCGCTGTGCGCGACAGTGCGGCTCGGGTGGATCGGTCGGGCTGGTTGACCTCTGCCACCGGCACCCGCCGGGTCGCGAGGTAGCGGGCGAGGCCAGCGCCGTAGGAGCCGGTGCACTCCACCCCGGCCCGCAGTACTGTTCCGAACTGGCTTGCCCGATCAAGAAGTTGGCGGTAGCCGGCCGCGGTGGCCGGGAACTCCCGGGTGTCCAGCAGCCCCCCAGGTGGTCAAGGACGGCAGGGACGTGCACGTGCTCCAGTTCGGGCCGTTGCGGAGGTGGACGAGGGTGAGCAGTGTCTGTCGGCCCGCGCTCAGGCGACGCCATCGGGTGCCGAGAGCGCGCCGGCGTTCCCTCAGGCGGGCGGCGAGGAAGCGGAGGGCAGAGCTGGACACGTCGACGCCGGACGAGTAGACAAGCATGCTCCCTGGCCGGGAAGGGAGTGGTCCCCTTGAACTGACCCCACCCCCAGAACACCACTGGTCACACGTCTGGGTTTCTGATGGCCACCAGCCTGGACCCCCAACGGCCATGTTCACCGGACACGAGCAGACCCATGATCCGTTGGCGAGGTCACCACAGTGACTGTCACCTCTTGCTCGGGTGCCTCACCCGCTCCATGACCTTCGTGGAACGGTCACCGTGGCCGGTGAGCCGCCGACCGGTCGGCGGCGTGTCCGGCTTACCCCGGGCGCTACCGGTGAGCCGGCACCACCCGCGTCGTCGCGGTGACGTCCGGCAGGGGCCGTTCGCCGGTGAGTACCGGCAACCCGTCCTGGTCGCCCTGGAGTTCATAGCCGAAGAACGCGGTCGCGTAGGCGACGAGTGCGTCCTGCTGCCGGGAGGGGGCCAGTTCCTGGGCCGGGCAGGTGCTGTCGTCCACACCGAACAGGTACGGCGGCGTCCAGGTCGTGTTGTAGTAGTTGTGGTTCGCGCCCTTCAGCGAAATCGAGTAGTCCGTCGCGGTGTTCAGCCCGGTGACGTCGTCCAGGTACTTCTGGCCCGCCTCGCGGACCGCGCCGTCACAGGAGCCGGTGACCACCGCGAACGGCAGCTTGGTGATGAGCGTGTCGCTGTGGTCGCCCTCCGGGTCGTCGAACTTGACCGGGGCCAGCCCCAGGACCGCACGGACGCGCACACCGGCCGGCCATTCGCCCCGGTGCTTGTCCGATGCCTGCCACATCACGCCCTTACCGCCACGTGAGTGTCCCAGGGTGCCGACGCGGTTCATGTCGACATGGCCGGTGAAGTCCGGTGCGACCGGCCGCCCGGACGGATCGACGAGATGCCGTGCCAGCGGTCCGCCCCTGCCCGCGGCCAACTGCTGCCACAGCCGCAGGTGTTCGTTGACGAGCCGGGCACGGTCGCCGTAGTCGAAGGACGTCTGGTTGATGGCGTCCACGCTGATCGACACCACGACGAAACCGCGGGCTGCCAGCGCGGCGCCCAGATAGTCGTAGCCGCGGTAACTCGGGAACGGGCGCGATCCCTTCGTACAGGGCCAGTCGACGGCGTCCTTGGAGTCACAGGCCCACCACGAGCCGTGTGCCATGACGATCAGGGGGAGCCGGCCGGCCGGGCGCCGCGGATAGTGCACCTTCGCGCGCACTTCGCTGACCGTGCCGGACCGGGAATCGGTGAACGCCTTGTCACCCAGGTCGTACTCGGCGACCGCGACCGAGCCGGCACTGTCCTGCGCCGTGGCGGGCACGTGTGCACCCCCCGCCAGCAGGGCGGAGACGAACAGCAGCGCGGCCGCCAGACGGATCGGGTTTCTCATGTGTGGTCTCCCGACCCGCTCGAGGTGTTGCGCGCCGCGGCCGTTCCGCCGCCGTGCTCCGCTGCCGGGTCGAGTGACTCGAGGGACCCCGGGTAGAGGTACTTCCTCTCTGGGACGGTGGTGCCGTGCGCCCACGCGTCGAAGAAGCCGGTGAGGTTCTTGCCCGAGACCTTCCCCATGAGCGCCTCGAACTGCGGCCAGGACGCGTTGCCGTAGCGGTGCTCGCGCTGCCAGCGCTGGAGGGTGCCGAAGAACGCCGCGTCGCCGACCGTACGGCGCAGGGCGTGCAGCATCATCGACCCCTTGAAGTACAGGGCGCCGTCCAGCTCGCGGCCCTGGCCGGGGTCGTACAGCTTGGTCGTCCAGAACTCGGGGTCGGCCTGGCTCTCCTCCAGCATGCTGCGGTAGAAGGTTTCGTCCAGGTCGTATCCGTCCTTCTCGTACCACAGCTGGACGGCGTACTGGGCGACGCACTCGGCCAGGCAGCCGTCGCGCCAGTCGGAGAGGGACACGCTGTTGCCGAACCACTGGTGGGTGTTCTCGTGGACCACGGAGGCGTCGAAGAACCCGTTGTGGTAGGTCGGGCGGCTCTGTGTCTCCAGGGCGGACGGGCCCTCGCCGTCGTCGCCGGTGATGACGATCGCCCCGGCCGAGGAGAACGGGTACGGGCCGAACTTCGAGGCCAGGAAGTCGATGATCTCCGGCAGTTGCGCCTCCTTCGCCGGCTCGATGCGGGCCTCGGGGCTGTAGGCGTTGATGACGGGGGTGCCGTCGGAGAGCGTCGAGGTGCGCACCGTGAACCTGTCGATGGCGACGGTGCTGAGGAACGTGGCCATCGGCCGGTCCTCGTACCAGCGGAAGGTGGTCGTGTCCCGATCGGTGGTCGTGTCGCCGGGCCGACCGTTGCCGACCACCGTCCAGCCGGTGGGGACCGTGGCCGTGAGCCGGAAGGTCGCCTTGTCCGAGGGGTGGTCGTTGGCCGGGTACCAGGCCGTGGCGGCGTGCGGCTCGCCCGTCACGTTCGCGCCGCCGTCGGCGAGGGTGTGCCAGCCCTTGCCGACCGGTTCGCCGGAGTAGCGGACACGTACGGAGAAGGGCGTGTTCTTCGCGAGCGGCCTGGCGGGGGTGATGACGAGTTCGTGCGCGCGCTCGCGGGACACGGCACGAGCGGGTGTGCCGTTCACGGTGACGGAGGTGACCTGGAAGCCCTCCAGATCGAGGTGGAAGCGGTCCAGATCCTGTGTCGCGAGGGCCTGTACCGTTGTGTCGCCCTCCAGGTGGCGGGGGCGGGCCGGGTCGTAGTTCACGCGAACGTCGTACTGGGAGACGTCGTAGCCGGAGTTGCCGTCTTCGGGGTAGTACGGGTCACCGGCGCCGCCGGGGGTGGCGGGGGCGGCGGAGGCGGGCAGGGCTGTGAGCACGATGCCGACAACCACGGCCGTGGCCAGGGTGGTGGTGCGGGGGCGACGTTTCCAGCGGGCAGGCATGCGTCTGCTCCTTCGGTGGCCGGGAGAGTTCGGGGGCTCGGGAGGTGTTGAGAGGCCGGGCCGGGGTCAGCTGCGGGCGGCGAGCTGCCAGACCGTGCTGATGAACGCGTTGGTACTGGTGGTCTCGGTCACCGGGTCCACGTTCTCCAGGCGGTCGCACGCCTCGTGGTAGCAGTCGTCGAGGCCCGTGGCGAAGCCGCCCACCGGGATGCCCGCGTTTGCGAACGACTCGTGGTCGCTGCCGCCGGTGCCGATCTCGAACGTGCGCAGGTTACGGGCCGCGAAGTACTCCTTGAACGCCTGGGCCGCCGCCGGGTCGTCCTGGACGATGAGCCACGGCCGGCCGCCCTTCGTGCCGGCCATGTCCACGTTCAGATAGACGTCGATCCGGTCGCGTTCGGCGGCCGGCAGATCCCGCACATAGGCACTGGATCCCACCAATCCGGCCTCCTCGGCGCCCCACCAGGCGAAACGCAGATGGCGGTCGGGCTTGAGGCCGGCCTTGGACACCTGGAGGGCGGTGGCGAGCAGTGCCGCGGAGCCGGAGCCGTTGTCGTTGATGCCGGGGCCGGTCTCGACACTGTCGAGGTGCGCCCCGGCGAACACGATGTGCTCGGGGTCGCCGCCGGGCCAGTCCGCGACGAGGTTGTAGCCGGTGGCGCCGTTGTGTGTGAAGCGGTGCAGGGTGGTGCGGAAACCGGCCTTGTCCAGCCTGGCCTTCACATAGGCGACCGAGTCGCGGTAGCCCTGGGTGCCGTGGGCGCGGTTGCCGCCGTCGCGGTCCGCGATCCGCTGTAGTGCGTCCAGATGCGGCATGACCTGGTCCGCGGTGACGACGGGCGGGGTGAGGCCGGTGCGGGGTTCGGCCATGGCGGTGGAGGCGCCGGCCACGAGGGCGGCGCACAGGCCGAGGACCGCGGTCGCGCGGCGCAGGCCGGAGGACGTGCGGGGCCGGGGCGTGCGACGACCGGCTAAGTGGAGACCTGAAGTGTTGATCGAGTGCATCGGTGCGCTTCTCTCCGAAGGGAGTTGACGGCGGGTGTGCCCGGATGACCGGGCACGGGAGATCACGAACAGGGCGCTTGCGATGCCCTGGATTCCGGAGGGAGAGACGGTCTTGCGGCGAACCGGGTTGTAAAGAACTGGCAAAGCGCCAGGGGTGGTCTCCGGCCGCGCAGGAGAGCGGGGCCGTCCGCTGGGGACGGGCCGCTGTGAGTGTCGTGGAACCGGTCGACTCAAACCAGATATGCCTCCACCTCGCTGAACCGGTCCGCCGTCCAGCCCGTGTTCGCGGTGACGTTCAGCCGCGGCCGGCGAAGGTTGGTACTCGCTGGCAGCTGCATGGTCACGGTGTTGCCGGTCGCCGGGTCGAACCGGTAGTTCGTGGACGCGGGGACGGTGGAGTACGCCGAGCCGTCGGTGCTGCCCTGCACGGACAGGGTCTGTGTGCGGGCCTGGCCGGCTCAGACTGAGGATGGAAAAGGCTCACTGGTCCTCGACGAGAATGCTGCGCACCTTCTGGGCCGGGACGCGGACCCGGTACGCCCCCTCGCCGTGCCGCGGCACCGCCGGCGGGGGCGCCGGCAACGATTCGCCCCACCGGCACAGGGTACGGGCGCGCGCCGCGACGCCGGCCGAACTCCTCGCGCTGTCCGCCCCGGGCGCGACCGTGCAGATCGGTCCGGAAGCCGAGATCCCGCCATGCCCTGTCGACTTGTGGGACTCATCGATCCCACATGCCCCACCAGCAGCACTGGCCCGGTGTGCAGCACCGCGCTCATGAGTGCGATGGCCAGCGGTTTCTGTGGCCGTCACCGAAAAGGCGGGCGCAGGACCGGAATGGGCGGGCGGCTGGCTGGATCTTGCTCTCGAGTGGAGGGGCCATTGGCAGTGGTGGGTTCTGTGTTGTAATGTTTCGTATCCGTAAGGGAAAACGTTCGATCGATGTGCAGCGGAAATTCCGTGACCTGCTCCCCGCGGTCCATGCATCGATATTTGGAGAACGTGCCCTTATGTACGGGGTGTTGCCGCCTGTCTGGCGGTCGACTGATTGAGATCCAGCCTTCAGTTCTAGTGATCGAGCGCGATCTCCAAGAGAAAGCCATGGCTTTCTCTTTCCTTGCAGCCTTCTGAACCGATTGAGCCGACGGTGACGTTCGCATGCCTGCGGACGTGTCCGACAAAGGGAAGGATGCTGTGCGAAACATCAGTGAATCGGGCGTGCCCTTACTTCCGCCGCAATTACGTACCTGGAAGGCACAGGAACGCGATCCGACCAACCCGGTGTTCTTCATCTGCGACTATCTGGAGATCCGCGGCCCGGTGGACCCCGACGTGATGCGCGCGGCGCATCAGCAGGTCGAGCGGGAGACCGAGGCATTGCGTCTGCGTATCGCGACGGAGGGCGGTGAGCACCGCCAGTTCGTCAGGCCGGAGCCCTCCCCACTGCGCCTGCTGGACCTCTGCGGCGCCCTCGACCCGGCCGCGGCGGCCCAGGCGTGGATCGACGCGGATGTGCGACTTCCGGTGGATCCAGGTGAGTTGTGCAGCGCCACGCTCATCAGGACGGCACCCGACCGGTTCCTGCTGTACTGGAAGGTCCATCACGCGGTGGTGGACGGCTGGAGTCTGGCACTGCTCTTCAACCGCGTGGCGGCCGTGTACACCGAGCTCGCCGTCGGCCGAGACGGCTCGGACGGAGCGCCGGCACCGTTCTCGTGTCTGCTGGAGAGCGAGGCGGCGTACCGGGCGGGGAAAGGTCTCTCCAGGGACCGGGAGCACTGGCTCGGCGCGTTCGCCGACCTCCCGGAACCCGTCGGGCCGTCACATGGGCGGGCCGAGGTGGCCGTCGGCCGCAGACGCCGGCACCAGCTGCCGCCCGACCGGGTGGCGCGCCTGGGCGCCACGGCCCGGAGCATGGGCGTGACCTGGTCGGACCTGGCCGTGAGCGCGGTCACGGCCTACGTGGGCACGGCGGCGCGCATCCCGGAGGTGCTCCTGGGGCTGCCCACGGCCGGGCGGCTGAGCCCGCAGACTCGCAGGGCCCCCGGCATGGCCATGAACATCCTGCCGCTGCGGGTTCCCTTCGACTCCGGATCGACCCTGGCCGAGCATGCGCGACGCGTCTCCCGCGGCGTCCGCGAGGTGCTGCTGCACTCGCGCTACCCGACCGCGGAGCTGTCCAGGGAGATCGCCGAGCGGGGCGGATCGGGGCGGCTGTGGGCCGCCATGGCCAACGTCATGCTCTTCGACCACCGGCTGGACTTCGCGGGTGCGCCGGCGACCATGCACACCGCTTCGATCCCTCTGACGGTCGACATGACGGTGTATCTGCTGCAAAGCGACGCGGACGGCACGGTGGAGGTCATCCTCGACACCCATCCGGACCTCTACGACGAGCAGACGACCGACGCGCACCTGGAGGGGCTGCTGTCGCTGCTTCGCGCCCTGGAGGCGGCCGGCCCGCAGACCCCTCTGCACGAGGTGTGCCGCGAGCCGCTCCGTACACCGGCGAGTTGAGAGACGCCGTTCACCGGGACACCGCACGCGGACGCCGGACACACCCGGCTGCCCACGCCCTCCCGGACGCCCCGTCCGCGGGATCCGCACCGGCACCCGGCGCCGCCACACGCCCACCGGCATCGGTCGGCCCGGCCTCGACTCGCGGCCTCCCCACCCCACCCGCACTGCCGTTCACCAGCGGAAAAGGAGACAGAGACATGGAGGCGCCGGCAGGCCAGAGCGCACCCTCCGGGGCGCACAGTCCTTCTGACACCACCGAGCTGAAAGCGGCCCTGAAACATCTGAGAACCGAGCCACGCGGCTGGGTGTTCACCTTCAAGGTGGGCCTGTGCGCGGTCCTCACGGGCACCGGCGTCGCCCTCGCGCTCCAGCCGCACCTGTGGGCCCGGATCACCGGAGTGATCCTGACCGGAGCCATGTTCGCGCACGCGGCGGAGCTCCAGCACGAGACGCTGCACAACCTGGCGTACCGCAGCCGCCGGACGAACGCCGTCTGCGGCATCGTCCTCGGGCTGCCGATGCTGATCTCCTTCGCCGCCTACCGGGCCGCACACATGCGCCACCACCGTGATCTGGGCACGCCGATGAACCGGGAGTTCTTCGACTACGGCGACCAGTACGGGACCAAGGGCGACCGGTCGAGACTCGCCGCCGGACTGGACTGGGCCGCCCGGTTCGCGATGGTCCACCACTACGCGCTGTTCGCCGCGAACCTCGGGCGCTCGCTGCTGGGGAGGGACTTCGAAGGGGAGAACGCCCGGATCTCCCGCCGGATCCGGCGCGACCACCTCCTGGCGGCGGCGGCCGTCCTCGCGCTCGCCGCGCTCTCCTGGTGGACGGGGAGCGCCG
Organism: Streptomyces vulcanius; assembly: GCF_042653945.1. Classification (NCBI taxonomy): domain Bacteria; kingdom Bacillati; phylum Actinomycetota; class Actinomycetes; order Kitasatosporales; family Streptomycetaceae; genus Streptomyces; species Streptomyces vulcanius. The sequence goes on from NZ_JBHSFK010000015.1 coordinate 24,501, forward strand.
TCGTCCTCTGGGCGTGGCTGCTGCCCCTGGTGCTGGTGGCCGCCCCGGTGCACGCCGCGGTCGAACTGCCCGAGCACTACGGATGCGAGACGCTGAACCGCGATCCCTTCGCCAACACCCGGACGATCCGGTCCAACCGGTTGGCCACGTGGTTCACCAACGGGAACAACTACCACGTCGAACACCACCTGATGCCCAACCTCCCGATCGAGCGGCTGCCGGACCTCCACAGGGAGGTCCGGGACCGGATCCGGTATTTCCACCGCGGCTATTTCGACTACTTCACCAAATTGCTCCGCAAGTGATCCGAAGGGACCGGCAGTGGACGTGACCTTTCGCATGGCGCGGACCGAAAAGGAACGCGCCGACGTACTACGGCTGCGCGACGCGGTATATGTCCAGGACCAGGAGAGGCTGGCCGACGCCGCCGACACCGCGGGCACCTTCGACCGTTTCGACGGTCAGGCCCAGTACATCGTCGGATACCGCGGCGACGAACCGGTGGGCACCATCAAAGTGGTACCGGATTCCCCGCTCGGGCTGCCGTGCGACGACACCGTCGACCTCACGGCACTGCGCCCGGGAAACCGGCTCGTGGAATTCGGACACCTCATGACCCTGCCGGCCGTCCGGAGCCAGAACATCGGCATGGTGCTGATGCGCGAGGCGCTTGTGCACAGCGTGCGCGCCCACCGTGCGACGCATATACTCGGCGATTTCTTCGTCGACGATTCCGGCGGCCTCCGGGATTTCTACAGGGAAATCGGATTCACCGCCCTGCACGAGCCGTACCGGGACATCCGCTTCCAGGGCGCTCCGCTCAGCCTGGTCGCCGTCCTCGACACGGCCGACGCGGTACGCCGGGCGCGGACCGGGGAGCACCGCGGCAGCCGGCTGCTCCAGTTCTTCTTCGGCGACTACGACACCTACGCCGCCGCACCCCCGAAGGAGGCAGCGCATGCGCGCACGGCGCCAGCGGCTGGCTGAGCTGAAAGCGGCCCACAACCACCCCACCTACGCCCGCATGGCGTTCGTCATGGGCTGCGGGGTGCAGGGACGGGGAGAGGGAAGCCGGGTCCTGGACGAGGACGGCAGGTCGTTCCTCGCCCTGTTCGACCAGTACGGCAACCAGTCCTTCGGCTACTCCCACCCCCGGATCGTGGGCGCCCTGCGGGAGCAGCTGGACAGCGGAGTGCTCAACAGCACCAAGATCATGTTCGAGGAGGTGCAGATACGGCTGTCGGAACGCCTCGCACGGACCACCGGGAACCGGCTGCCGTACTCGTACCTCGCCAACGGCGGCGGGGAGACCATCGACAACGCGCTCAAACTCGCCCGGGCCGCCACCGGCCGCCCCGGCGTCATCAGCGCCCAGGGCTGCTTCCACGGCAAGACCTTCGCCACGCTCAGCGCCTCCGGCAGACCCGAACACCAAGCTCGTCTTGGCCCGTTCATGGAGCACTTCCGGCAGGTGCCCTTCGGCGACGTGGACGCGCTGGCCGCCGTACTCGACGACAGCGTCGGTGCGGTCCTGCTGGAGCCCGTACAGGCGGAGGCCGGTGTGATCGTGCCGCCGCCCGGCTACTTCCAGGAGGTGCGCAGGCTGTGCACCGAGGCGGGAGCCCTGCTGGTGCTCGACGAGATGCAGACCGCCTTCGGCCGGTGCGGCACGTTCTTCGCACACGAGCAGTTCGGCATCACACCGGACCTGGTGTGCGTGGGCAAGGCGTTCGGCGGGGGAATGCTGCCGCTGTCCGCCGTGCTCGGCACGGAGGAGGTGTGGACGGTGCTGCGGGAACTGCCCTCCACCTTCGGGTCCAGTCTGGGCGGCAACCCGCTCTCCTGCCGAGTGGGCCTCGAGAGCATCGCCATCGCCTCCGACGAGGCGTTCCTGGCCGGCGTGCGGGAACGGGCCGTCGTCATCGGGCAGCGGCTGGGCGCGGCGGCACAGCGCCACCCCGGCGTACTGGCCGCGCACCGGGGCCTGGGCATGATGCACGGTCTGGAGTTCCACGACGAGGCGACCGCCGGGCATGTGCTGGGCCGACTGCTGGAAGAGGGCATCACCTCGACGTACTCGCTCTACAACCCCAGGGTCCTGCGCGTCCAGCCGCCCATGGTCATCGCCGCGGACGAACTCGCCCACTGTCTGGCGGTGCTGGACACCCTGCTGGCCGAGACCGAAGCACTGGGGGACGCGACAGGCGGGGGCCCTGGCGTCACCCTGTCACCCGTCTCCCGCACCGTACGGCTGCCGCACTCCGTCCGGGACGTCCTCGACGCGCTGCACGCGGCCCCCCGGGCCCTGGACCCCTTCGCCGCCGACGGCACGCGCGCCCCGGCAGGCGGGGACCCGGAGTTCACCGGGCGGCTCGGCGCGGACACCGTCGTATGGACGGACCACGTCGACCTCACCGGCCAGGGGGTACGGCTGTGGGCCGAGCCCGGCTGGCTGTGGCGCACGCTCGAACGCGAGACCAGGGTCGAGCCCGACGGCGCCGACGGCAGCGTCCTGCACGTCCGCGTCACCTGGGACACCGACAGCGCCGGCTACGAGGACATGGTCGGCGGACGCATCGGCTTCTTCGTGGAAAGAGGCCTGACCGAGCGTCTGGCGGCCTTCCGGACCGCACTACCCGAGCCCGCGCGGAACCCCGCGTGAGCCGCCCCGACCGTCCGCACAGCGAGAGGTGACCGAAGAGTGAGCATGAGTCTGTCCCGCCTCACGGACCGATACGGCGCCCACAGCACGGCCCGGGTGGTGGAGATCGATGTCGCCGGCCGGCGCCGGGAGACCACGCACACCGAACTGCACGCCCTGGCGGCGGCCCGCGCCGAGCAGCTGACGGCCGCCGGCGTACGGCCCGGCCATCTCATCGGGATCCGGGCGGGCAACAGCATCGACTGGCTGTCCTGGGACCTGGCGGCCCTGGCCGTCGGCGCGCTGCTCAAGGCGTTCCCGGACGACACCGACCTCTCCGACCCGGAGAAGTTCGTGTCCGGGCACGGACTCGCCCTGCTGATCGCGGATGTCCCCGTCCCGGCGAACGCACCCGCGGTGGTACGGCCCGACGGGGTACCCGCGCCCGGCTCGGTGCCCGAGACGGCCGAGGTGACCGACCGGCCGGACCTGCACAGCCTGGTCTACTCCTCCGGCACCTCCGGGCGGCTCAAGGGCCTGGAGATCAGCGCCGCCGGCACGGCCTACGTCATCAACCGCTTCATCGACGCCTTCGACGTCACCGGCGCGGACCGCCACCTCGTCTTCCTGCCCCTGGCCAACTACCAGCAGCGGCTGTCGCTCTACTGCTGCCTGTGGCTCGGCGCCGACCTGGTCCTCGCCCCGTACCAGCGGGTCTTCCAGGCGGTGCGCCAGGAGCGGCCCACCTTCCTGATCGGCCCGCCGGTCTTCTACGACACGGCGTTGCAGCTCTACCTCGGCAGCGGCACGGACGGCACCCTCCACGACTTCCTCGGCGGGCGGATCCGCTTCCTGATCACGGGCATGGCCCCGATCCGGCGGGAAACCCTGCAGGGGTACTGGTCCCGGGACGTGCGCCTCCTCGAGGCGTACGGACTGACCGAGACCGGCATGATCGCCTGGAACACGGAGCACGCCGTCCGCCTCGGCACGGTCGGCAGGCTGATCGACCCGGAGGCGGTCACCGTCCTGGACGACGGCGAGGTGGTCATCGACCGCCCGGCCCCGCTCAGCCTCGGCTACTTCGAGACCGACGGCGTCTCCGCGCCCGAGGACACCTTCCGCCCCGACGGCTCGATCCTGACCGGAGACTACGGCCGGCTGGACGAGGACGGGTACCTCACCCTCGTCGGGCGCAAGAAGGACGTCATCGTGCTCGGCAGCGGGCGCAAGGTGCATCCGGCCGAAGTGGAGGCCGCGTTCGCCGAGGTGGTGGACCTCGGCGAGATCGTCGTCGTACCCACGCCCCGGTCGGGCAGGATCGGTGCGATCGTCACCCCGGCCGACCCCGGCGACCCGGCGCTGCGGTCACGGCTGCGGACGCGGATCGCCGAGGTCAACCGGACCCTCGACCCCCAGCACCGGGTGACGGCGCTGGTCTTCTCCGACCGGCCGCTGCGGGCCGACCCCGCGTTCCTGACCGGCAACCTCAAGCTGAGCAGGGCGCGTGCCGCGGAGCGTTTCGCCGAGGCGGGCGACCCGGTGCTCGTCGGGAGCGAGGACACCCCATGAGCGGCCCGGCGCCGGCCGGCCCGGCCCCGGCGGACACCGGGCGGACGGCCGTCGTCGACGCCCAGGTGCAGCTGGGCAGCGAACTCGCCATCCCCCGGGCCTTCCTGGAGTACCAGGCCGCCAACGTCCACCACCGCCTCACCGCCCACGGCCATACGGTGCGCCCCACGCGGATCCTCGACCAGGTGCTCGCCGTCCACCAGGACGACGAGGCCGACAAGCTGGTCGCCGAGATGGACGAGGCCGGCGTGGACCAGGCGTTCCTGGTCGTGCCGGACTTCTCGCACGTGGCCCGGTGCCGGCTGACCCGACCGGAACTCGCCGCGCTGCACCACCGGGTGACCGTCCGCCACCCGGGCCGCTTCCACGTCTTCTGGGGAGTGGACCCGCGCGCCGGGCAGGACGGGGTCGACCTGTTCGAGCACTGCGTGACCGCGTACGGGTTCTCCGGGCTGAAGCTGTACCCGCTGTGCGGCTACTCACCCAGCGACCGCCGGCTGTACCCGTACTTCGAGATCTGCGAGCGGTACGGGCTGCCCGTGCTCAGCCACACGGGCCCCGGCTGGGGGCCGCTCGACTTCACCTACGGCGCCCCGCTGCTGCTGGACGGGGCGGCGCGCGACTTCCGCCGGGTCGACTTCATCCTGGGCCACGGGGGAGTCACCCATGTCGACGAGTCGACGTATCTCTGTGCCCACCGGCCCAACGTGCACCTGGACATCAGCCAGTTCCACTCGGTGCTGCACGCGGACGGCTGGCGGGCGCACATCAACCGGCTCCTGAGCACGGGAATCGGTCACAAGGTGCTCTTCGGCACCTGCTGGCCCTCCTACCGGCTCAGCGAGTCGCTGACCTCACTGGTCACCGCCTTCGCCCCCGGCGCCCCCGCCGTCGAGGGACTGCGGGAGCGGGAACGCCGGCTGGTGATGAGCGGCAACGCCCTGCGGCTGCTCGGCCGGAGCCGACGTGAGAGCCGGGCACAGCACACCCCGGACCCGGCGCCCGCCGGTGGCACCGGACCGACGGACAGGAGGGAGCGGACATGAACGGCGAGACGCTGGAGCTGGAGAAGGCCCTGATCATCTGGGTGGAGGAGTGGACGGCGGACGCCGCCCAGGTGGCCGTCGACGCGGAGACCAACCTCAGCCACACCGGTGTGCTGGACTCCATGGCCGTCGTCGGCCTCATCGCCCACCTGGAGGAACAGGCCGACGTGTCCTTCGACTTCGCGACCTACGACCCCGCCGACGGCGTCACCATCCGCGGCCTGGTCCGGCACTGCCTCGGATGACCGCCCTCTACGACGGCCACTGCCATGTGGCGTCCACCCGGTTCATCCCCGGGCGGTTCGTCGAGGACGTCGCCGGCAACGTCCACCAGGCACTGGCCGCCCATGGCCCGGCGCCGTCGGCCGGACGTATCGCCCAGGGGTATGCCGGCCGGCACCAGGACCACCTCGCCGACGGCCTGGTGGCCGAGATGGACGCGGCCGGTGTGCGGAGGGCGGTGCTGCTGGTGCCGGACTTCGCCCTGCGGCTGCCCGGCAGCCCGCCCCCACAGGAGACCGCCCGGCTCCACCACGGGATCCGGCTGCGCCACCCCGGCCGCTTCTGGGTCTACATCGGCGTCGACCCACGGCGCGGCCCCGAAGGGGTGCGCGACTTCGAGGAGCAGGTGGAACGCTACGGACTGGACGGGGTGAAGCTCTATCCGCCCTGCGGCTACTCACCCTCCGACCCCGGCCTTTACCCGTACTACGAGATCTGCGCCGCCCGCTCACTGCCCGTCTTCGTGCACACCGGGCCCACGGCGGCGAGTCTGGACTACGAGTCCGCCCACCCGCTGCTGATCGACCGGGCGGCACGGGACTTCCCCACGGTGCCCTTCGTCCTGGGGCACGCAGGCCTCACGCACGTGGAGACCGCGGGCTACCTCGCGGCCTACCGGCCCAACGTCTATCTGGACATCGGCGGATTCGCCAGCACCCCGACGCTGCGCGACTGGCCGGACCACCTCAACCGGCTGTTCCGGCTGGGCCTCAACCACAAGATCATCTTCGGTACGGACTGGCCGCTGGGCCGTATGGCGGGCGGACTGAAACGCCTCGTCGACGAGGTCGTGCACGGGCCCGCCGTCTTCGCCGGGGTACCGCGCACCGAGCGGGACCTGGTCCTGGGCGGCAACCTCCTGCGTGTCCTGGCGCCGGCGAGCCGTCCGGCTCCCTAGAGCCGAAGCGAAGCGAGTCCGCCGGGACCAGGACGGCCCGGCACCCACCCCCATCCGCTGGACGAACGAACGCACGAACGAGAAACGGGAGGAGCGATGGCGATGACCGGACCGGACAGTGCGTCCGTGCGCCACCGGCGGGCAGCGGACCTCGCGCCCGCCGAGGCCGCCGCCACCCTGGCGGACCTGTTCGAGGCACGGGCGCTGCTGCACCCCCACAGAACCGCCGTCACCTGCGGCTCCGAGCACCTCGACTACGCGACGCTCGACGAGCGCGCCAACCGAGTGGCCCACGCGCTGATCCAGTACGGCGCAGGACCCGAACGGCTCGTCGCCCTGGCCCTGCCCCGCACGGCCGACCTCGTGGTGGCGGTCCTCGCCGTCCTCAAGACCGGCGCGGCCTACCTCCCGCTGGACCTCGACCACCCCCGGGAACGCCTGGAGCACACCCTCCAGGACGCCCGCCCGGTGCTGCTGCTCAGCCTGGATCCGGTCGAACTGCGCACCGACGCCCCGCGGATGGTGCTGCGCGACCCGCGTACCGCGGCGGACCTGGCGGACCGCCCGTCGGCACCGCCCACCGCGGCCGACCGCCACGGCCCGCTCACCGCGGACACCGCCGCGTACGTCATCTACACCTCCGGCTCCACCGGCCGGCCCAAGGGCGTGGTGGTCACCCACCACAACGTCGTCCGTCTGTTCACCCTCACCGCCGCCTTCTTCCGGTTCACCGAACACGACGTCTGGACGCTCTTCCACTCCTACGCGTTCGACGTCTCGGTCTGGGAGATGTGGGGCGCGCTGCTGTACGGCGGACGCCTGGTCGTGGTCCCGTACGAGACCAGCCGCGCTCCCGAGCGCTTCCTCGCCCTGCTGGCCGACGAGCGGGTCACGGTCCTCAGCCAGACCCCGTCCGCCTTCTACCCCCTGGTGCACGCCGACCGGGACCACCCCGCGACGGGGGACCGGCTCGCCCTGCGCAGCGTGGTGTTCGCCGGCGAGCCGCTCGACTTCGCCCGGCTGGCCCCCTGGTACGCACGGCACGCCGACGACGCCCCCGTCCTGGTCAACATGTACGGGATCACCGAGACCACCGTCCACGTCACCATCACCGCCCTCACCCGCGACGACGCCGCGGCCGGCGCCCCGAGCCGGATCGGCGACGGCATCGCCGACCTGTCCCTCCACGTCCTGGACGAGGCGCTGCGCCCCGTGCCGGACGGCGTCGCCGGAGAGCTGTACGTCGCCGGACCGGGTGTCGCCCGCGGCTATCTGAACCGGCCCGACCTGACCGCCGCCCGCTTCGTGGCCGACCCCTTCGGACCGCCCGGCAGCCGGATGTACCGCAGCGGTGACGTGGTCCGCCGCGGCGAGCGGGGCGACCTGGAGTTCGTCGGCCGCGCGGACGACCAGGTGAAGATCCGCGGCTTTCGGATCGAGCCCGGCGAGATCTCGGCGGCGCTGGAAGCCCACCCGGCGGTGCACCAGGCCGCCGTCACCGTCCGCGAGGACACCCCCGGCGACCGGCGGCTGATCGCTTACGTCGTCCCCGACCGCCGGGCGCGGACACCGGCCGGCCCCACGGCCGAGGGACAGGTCGACGACTGGGCGAGGGTGTTCGACTCCCAGTACGCGAGCACCGGGACGACGGAAGCCTTCGGCGAGGACTTCACCGGCTGGCACGACAGCTATGCCGGCGGCGCCCCCCTGCCCGTGTCCCACATGCGGGAGTGGCGCGACACGACGGTACGGCGCATCCGTGAACTGGGCCCCCGCCGCGTCCTGGAGATCGGTGCGGGTACCGGCCTGCTGCTCGCACCCCTCGCTCCCGGATGCGAGGAGTACTGGGGCACCGACGTGTCCGCACAGGCGATCGACACCCTGCGTCGCGCGACACAATCCCTGCCCGCCCTGTCCGACCGGGTCCGGCTGAGCCACCGGCCCGCCCACGACACCGGCGACCTGCCGGCCGGACACTTCGACGTCGTGGTCCTCAACTCCGTCGTGCAGTACTTCCCCGACGCCGACTACCTGACCGACGTCCTGGCCAAGGCCTGGCGGCTGCTGCGTCCGGGCGGCGCCCTCTTCGTCGGGGACGTCCGTGACGCCAGGTCCCTGCGCTGCTTCACCAGCGCCGTGGCCCTGCGCCGCGCGTCGGCCCGGGACGACCGGGGCACGCTGCGCCAGACCGTCGAGCGCGCCCTGACCCTGGAAGCCGAACTGCTGGCCGCGCCGGACTTCTTCCATGCCTTCGCCCGGCAAGAGCCGGGGGTGACCGCCGTGGACATCCAGGTGCGCCGAGGCCGCCACCACAACGAGATGACCCGGTACCGCTACGACGCGGTTCTCCACAAGGCGGACATCACCCCGGCCGCCCCCGCCCTGCCGGACACCGTCCGTCTGCGCTGGCCCGAGGACGCGGCGTCCCCGGCCGGCATCGTCGCCCGGCTGCGCGAGCGGCGGCCCGAGCGGCTCCGGGTGACCGGCGTCCCCGACCGGCGGACGGCCCAGGAGGCCGCGGCCACCCGCGCCTTCGACCACGGAGCGGGCCTCGCGGAGATCCGCGGCCTGCTGGCCCGCGCGCCGCACGGGGCCGAACCGGACGCGTGGCACGCGCTCGGCGGTGAACTGGGCTACCGGGTGGCGGTCGCCCCGTCCGCGACGAACGTGGGCACGGTGGACATCCTCTTCTCCCGCACGGACGGGGTCCTGGAGGCGTACGAGCCCGCCACCGCACTCGCCGAACCGGCCGCCCACACCAACAGCCCCATGACGGCACGCCACGGCACACAGCTGACCACCGCTCTCCGAGCCCATCTGCGGGACCGGCTGCCCGACTACATGGTGCCGACGGCCGTGGTCCCCCTGGAGCGGCTGCCCCTGACCGTCAACGGCAAGCTGGACCGCGCGGCGCTGCCCGCACCCGTGCTCGAATCGGGCTCCGGCAGCCCCCCGCGCACGGACCGAGAACGGACGCTGTGCGCGCTGTTCGAGGACGTCCTGGGCGTCAGCGGGATCGGCCGCGACGACGACTTCTTCGCGCTCGGCGGCCACTCCCTGCTGGCCACCCGCCTCGTGGCCAGAATCCGCGCCGTGTGGAACGTCGAACTCCCCGTCCGGGCACTCTTCGACGCTCCGACGGTCGCCGCCCTGGCCGCCCTGCCGGCCGGCCCCCAGGCCGATGCCACCCCCCGGCCCGCGCTGCGGGCGGGTGTACGGCCCGACCCGCTGCCCCTGTCCTTCGCCCAGCGCAGGCTGTGGTTCCTGCACGAACTGGAGGGCGCGAGCAGGGCGTACCACGTTCCCTGGCTGCTCCGCCTGACCGGCCCCCTGGACCACGACGCCCTGCGGGCCGCCCTCACGGACCTGGTGACCCGGCACGAGGCTCTGCGTACGGTCTTCCCCGACCAGGACGGCGAACCCGGCCAGAAGATCCTCGACCCCGCGGACGTCCATGTGGCGATGCCCGTGCACGAGACCACCGACACCGCCCTGCCCGCCGCACTCGACGACGCCATGTCCGGCGCCTACGACCTCGCCTCCGCCATCCCGCTGCGAGCCGACCTGTACCGGCTCGGCCCGGACCGGCACGCACTGCTGCTGACGATCCATCACATAGCCTGCGACGGCTGGTCGTTCGCGCCCATCGTGGAAGACCTGATGGCGGCGTACGGCAGCCGCGCCGGAACCCTGCCCCCGGCCGGGCCCACCGAGACCGTCGCCCAGTACGCCGACTACGCGCTCTGGCAACGGGAACTGCTCGGCGACCCCGGAGACCCCGGCAGCCCCCTCGCCCGGCAGCTCGCCCACTGGCGCGACCGCCTGGCGGGCCTGCCCGCGGAGCTGGAACTCCCCTGGGACCGCCCGCGTCCCGCACAGCCCACCCACCGCGGCAGCGCCCTGCCCCTGACCTGTGACGCCGAACTGCACCGTGCCCTCACCGAGCTGTCCCGGCGCACCGGCACCAGCCTGTTCATGGTGCTCCAGGCCGGCCTTGCGGCGCTGCTCACCCGGCTCGGCGCGGGATACGACATCCCCATCGGCTCACCCGTCGCCGGCCGCACCGACCAGGCCCTGGAGCGCTCGGTCGGCTTCTTCGTCAACACCCTCGTCTTCCGCCTGGACACCTCGGGCGACCCGACGTTCCGGGACCTGCTGGACCGGGCCCGCGACGCGGCGCTGGGCGCCTACGCCCACCAGGACCTGCCGTTCGAATACCTCGTGGAGGACCTGAACCCGCCCCGGGCCCTCGGCCGCCACCCCCTCTTCCAGGTCTCCCTGGCCCTGCAGAACGTTCCCCGGCCCCGCTGTACCGTCCCCGGCCTCGAACTCGGCACCGAGCTGCTGCACCCCGGCGCGGCCCGCTTCGACCTGCTGATCGACCTCACGGAACAGTACGACGGCGACGGCGCTCCCGCGGGCCTGACCGGTTTCGTCGAGTACAGCACCGACCTGCTCGACCGGGACACCGTGCGCGTTCTGGCCGACCGTCTCGCGCTGTTCCTCGTCCGGGCCGCCGCCGACCCCGACACGCCGTTCGAGACGCTGGACGTCCTGACTCCCGAGGAGCAGCGCCTGCTGGCCGAGCAGCGCGGCGGACCGCACCGCCCGAGGCCCGCGGTCAACCTGCCCGACCTGTTCCGCGAACAGGTCCGGCGGACCCCCGACGCGCCCGCCGTGAGCTGCGGAGACCAGCGGCTGACCTACGCGGACCTCAACACCCGCGCCAACCGGCTGGCGTGGCGGCTGCTGGACGCGGGCGCCGGACCCGGACGGCTCGTCGCACTCGCCCTGCCACGCTCCGCGGACCTGGTCGTCGCGGTGCTGGCCGTACTGAAGACCGGCGCTGCCTACCTGCCGCTGGACCCGCGCCACCCGGCCGAGCGCATCGCCCTGCTCCTCGCCGACACGGTCCCCGTCTGCGCGGTGACCACGGCGGACGGCTCCCGGCTGTTCCCCGAGAGCGTGCCCCGCCTCCTGCCGGACGGGCCGGGCCACGACGCCGACCCCGGCGACGCCGATCGCACGGAGGCACTCCGCCCCGAGCACACCGCGTACGTCATCCACACCTCGGGTTCCACGGGCCGGCCCAAGGCGGTCCTGATTCCGCACTCCGCCGTCGTGAACCTGGCCCTGTGGGCCCGGGAGGCCTTCGGTCCGGGGCGGCTCTCCCACGTCCTGGCCGCCACCTCGCTCACCTTCGACGTCTCCGTGTTCGAAATCCTCTGCCCCCTGATGTGCGGCGGCAGCGTGGAAGTGGTGCGCGACGTGCTCTCCCTCGCCGAACGCCCGGCGGGACGCTGGGAGGGAAGCCTCCTCAGCGGAGTACCGTCGGCCCTGTCGAACCTCGTCGGCCACCACGACGTCACCCTGGACGCGGACGACGTCGTACTGGCGGGCGAGGCACTGCCCGGCCATGTCGTGGCGGAAATCCGGGCCGCTGTACCCCGGGCCCGGATCGCCAACGTCTACGGCCCGACCGAGGCCACCGTCTACACCACGGCGGCCTGGCTCGCCGACGACGCGGAAAGGGCCGCCCCGCCCATCGGCCGCCCGCTGCCCAACACCCGCGTCCACGTGCTCAACCGGCACCTGAAACCGGTGCCCCCGCGGGTGCCCGGCGAGCTGTACATCGCGGGCGCGGGGCTTGCCCACGGCTATCTGAACAGCCCCGGGACAACGGCCTCCCGATTCGTCGCGGACCCCTTCGGAGGTCCGGGTGAGCGTATGTACCGGACCGGCGACATCGTCCGCCGCCGCCCGGACGGCGCCCTGGAATTCGTCGGCCGGGCGGACGACCAGGTGAAGATCCGGGGATTCCGGATCGAACCCGGGGAAGTGGCGAGCGCCCTGGCGGACCATCCGGCCGTGGCGCACGCGGTGGTGACGGTCCGGGAGGACCGGCCGGGGGACAAGCGACTGGTGGCGTACCACGTGCCGAGCCGGGACACCGCGGGGCCGGAGCAGCGGCCCGGGGAACTGCGCCGCCATCTGGAGCGCAGGCTGCCCCCGTACATGGTCCCCGCCGCCTTCGTCGCGCTCGGCGCACTGCCGCTGAACGCCAACGGCAAACTCGACCGCACCGCCCTGCCCGCACCGGAGGCGGGCGGACACGGAACCGTCCGCACCCCGCGCACCCCCGACGAGAAGGCGCTGTGCGACCTGTTCGCGGAGGTCCTCGGAGCGGACCGGATCGGCATCGACGACAGCTTCTTCGACCTCGGCGGCCACTCGTTGCTGGCCACCGTGCTGGTGTCCGCCGTCCGCGCCCAACTCGACGCGGACCTCGCCGTCCGCGACCTCTTCGAGGCACCGACCGTCGCGGCCCTGGCGCCACGGCTGCGCCCCAGGCGCCCGGACACGCCCGAACCGATCCCGCAAGAGAGGAAGTAGAACCATGGCCAACCCGTTCGAGGACCCGGCGGGGACGTTCCTCGTCCTGGTCAACCACGAGGGCCGGTATTCACTGTGGCCGGTGTTCGCCGAGATCCCCCCGGGCTGGCAGACCGTGTTCGGACCGAGTGGCCGCCCCGCTGCGGTGGACTACGTGGAACGCGCCTGGACGGAGCTGGGGCCCGCTTCCCCGCCCGGCGCCGCCGCACCGTCCGGGACGCGGGCATGACCCGGACCCTGACGCTTCTCCACGACCCGGCGGACCCCGAACTCGACCTGGTGGTCATGCCGTTCGGCGGGGGAGGCCCCACCGCCTTCCTCCCCTGGACACGGCGGATCCGGCCGTCCTGGAGACTGTCCGCGGTCTGCCTGCCCGGCCGCGGCGCGCGGTTCACCGAACCCTTCCACACCGATGCCCAGGCGGCAGCACAGGAAGTGGCCGCCGCCATCCGGTCTTCGCGGCTGCGGAGCTCGCCCCGGCCACTGGTCCTGTTCGGTCACAGCCTGGGCGCCCTGCTGGCACGGGACGTCGCCGCCCTGGTGCCGGCGGAGCTGCTGTGCGTCGCGGGCTGCTCACCGCCGACGGACCGGGGCCGGTCCGGCTTCGAGGCCGAACCGGAGCACGTGGTCCGTGAGTTCACCCGCTCCCTGGGGCTCGCCGACCCCGGAATGCTGGAGGAGGTCGTCACCCTGACCACGCCCGTGTTCCGCGCCGACCTGGCCCTCTACGACGGGTACCGGGCCCCCGCGACGCCCCTGGCCTGCGATGTCGTCGCCTACTACGGGGACCGGGACGACGTGCCGGCGCAGGCGTGGAGCCGGCACACCACCGGACGCGCGGCGGTCGTACGGCTGCCGGGCGACCACTACTTCGTCCAGCGGGCTCCCGGTCCGCTCGTCGCCGACCTGGAGAGGCGGGCCGGCCGTGTCCCCCCGCTCCACCATCGAGAGGTGAAGGCCCGTCCATGAAGTACACCAATCTCGGCCGCTCGGGCCTCATGGTCAGCCGGCTCGGTCTGGGCACGATGAACTTCGCGGTGCACACCTCCGAGACGGAGGCCCACGCCATCCTGGACCGGGCCGTGGACAAGGGCATCAACCTCGTCGACACCGCGAACACCTACGGCTCACGGCTCGGCGAGGGGGAGACGGAACAGATCATCGGCAACTGGCTGGCCCTGGACCCCGCACGCCGCGACCGGATCGTCCTCGCCACCAAGATGTACGGACTGATGAGCCACCGGCCCAACGCGGGGCGGCTGTCCGCCTTCCACATCAGGAAGGCGTGCGAGGACTCCCTGCGGCGCCTGCGCACCGACCACATCGACGTGCTGCAACTGCACCACATCGACCGGACGACACCCTGGGAGGAGACCTGGCAGGCGCTCGAACTGCTCGTCGCCCAGGGCAAGGTGACCTACATCGGCACGTCGAACTTCGCGGGCTGGCACCTGGCGAGGGCGCAGGAGTACGCCCGGCACCGGGACGCCACCGCCCCGGTGAGCGAGCAGTCGGTGTACAACCTCCTGGAGCGGACCGTCGAGCTGGAGGTGCTGCCCGCCTGCCGCGCCTACGGCATCGGGCTGCTGCCGTACAGCCCGCTGCACGGCGGACTGCTCGGCGGGGCACTGCGCCGCGCCGCCGCCGGAGGACGTACCGCGTCGACCAAGTCCGGCAGACAGCTCGAACGCCACCACGAGGCGATCACGGCGTACGAGAAGTGGTGCGACGGTCTCGGTGTCCCGCCGGCCCGGGTGGCGCTGGCCTGGCTGCTGCACCAGCCGGGCGTCACCGCGCCGGTCCTGGGCCCTCGTACGGCCGAGCAGCTCGACGACGGGCTCGCGGCGCTGCGGATCTCCCTCGACGGCGACCGCCTCAAGGAGCTCGACGCGTTGTTCCCCGGTCCCGGAGGGCCCGCACCGGAGGCGTACGCCTGGTGAAACGCCCCGCCGAAGGGGTCAGCCGCGCTCGATGAGATCCTCCTGCGCGGGTGTGCCCTGGTGATTCTGTGCTGCCGCCGCGGCCTTGGCCGACGGCGGCAGCAGCCGTTCGCCGAGCAGCACCGCACAGGCCCCGAGGGTCAGCAGCCCGCCGACGAGGAAGGTGCCGCGCACCCCGGTGAGCGGCAGGATCAGGCCCCCGAGCGCGGCACCCGCCGCGATACCGGCGTTGTAGGCGCCCGAGTTGGCGGCCAGGGCCATCTCCGTGCGGCTCGGGGCGCAGCGCAGCATCTCGTTCTGGGTGGCCATGAAGACCGGCCCGAGCGAACCGCCCAGCAGCGCCAGGAAGGCCACGGCCACCACCGGCGAGGCGCCGGTCGCGTAGAGGCCCAGCATGCCCCCCGCCTGCACGGCCACGGCGATCGTCAGCGCGCGCTGCGGGTAGCGGTCCAGGAAAACCCCCGTGACGCTGACCCCGGCCACCCCCGCGACACCGGAGACCGCCAGCAGCGCGCTGACCGTGCCCGGCGAGAACCCGCTCACCTCGCCCAGGAACTTCACGATGTACGTGTATCCCGCGAACGCCCCGGTCACCGACAGGGTCGTGGTCGCCAGCACGATGCGGAACCGGCGGACATCGGGAGCGCTCCCGTAGGCGGCGTGTCCCTCCTCCGGGCGCGAGGTCGGCAGCAGTACGGCGATCGTCACGAGGGAGACGAGCCCCAGAACCGCCAGTACCGCGAGCGGCACCGGCCAGTCGCTCTGCTGGCCCAGCCAGGTCCCGGCGGGCACCCCGAGCACCAGGGCGAGCGAACCGGCGACGGAGAGCGCCCCCACCACCCGCCCGCGGACCTCGGGCGGGAAGAGACCCACCGCTACCGGCCCCATCACCGCCCAGAACAACGCCTGGGCGAGCGCGGTCAGCAGCCGGGCCGCGAGGAGCATCCAGTACGAGGTGGCCAGCGCCGAGACCAGACTGGACACGACGAGCGCGGCCAGCAGCACCGTCAGCACATGGCGCCGGGGCATGGCACGGGTGGCGTGGGCCAGCGGCAGCGACACCACGGCGACCGTCAGGCCGTAACCCGTGACCAGATACCCGACGGCCGACAAGGACACCCGCAGACCGTCGGAGATCAGCTCCAGAAGTCCGATCGGCAGATTCTCCGCGGTGTTGAAGGTGAACGCGGCCAGCATCAGGGCCACGAGCACCGCCAGCCTGTGCCATCCGGCCGGTTGCCCCACGCCCATACGCCCTCTTCCGCTTCCCGCTCGCCTCGCCCGCCCCACGGCTGATCCACACTCAACGTACCCGCCACCCCACCGGCACGGGCCCGTTGACGTGCGACTGTCCGAAAGTGGGGGTCGGTCGGCGAGGGCGAGGCCCGCATCCATGTGACCTACCGAGTCGGAACATGACTCCACTGATATGTCCGCATTCGGGTGGATATCGCGGACACTGGGCAGCAGGAGAGGGGAGGCCGACCGTGCTGACCGTAGTCCGTGAACAGCTGGGCCAAGCCCTGTTCCGCCGCGTCGCCGGCCCCGACGGCCCGGCGACGCGTGCCCGCATCCACCACACCCCCGGCCCGCGCTGGTTCGGACCGGACCGCCCGATCCGGACCGTCCACGGTGACGCCTCGATGTTCATCGGCGGGCTGAGGGCACTGCTCTTGCAGTCCCTGCATCCGCTCGCCATGGCGGCGGTGGCCGGGCACTCCGGCTACCGCGGCGACCCGTGGGGCCGACTGCAACGCACCAGCACCTTCCTGGCTGTGACGACCTTCGGCACCGCCGCGGACGCCCAGCGGGCGGTCGACACCGTCCGCGCCATCCATGAACGGATCCGCGGGACGACGGCTGAGGGCGTGCCCTACCACGCGGCCGATCCGCGACTGCTCGGCTGGGTGCACGCAGCGGAGACGGACAGCTTCCTGCGCGCCCACGAACGCTTCGGAGCCCGCCCGCTGGACGCCGCCGGCTACGACGCCTACGTCGCCGACACCGCCCGCGTCGCCGACGCGCTGGGGGTGAGCGACCCACCACGCGACCGCCGCGAGCTGTCCGAGCGCCTGACCGACTACCGGCACGAACTCAGGGCCACATCCGAGGCCCGGGCCGCCGCCCGCTTCCTGCTGTTCCGGCCTCCGCTGCCCCTTGCGGTACGGCCCTTCTACGGCGGGCTGGCCGCGAACGCCGTCGCGCTGCTCCCGGCCTGGGCCCGTGGCATGCTGTGGCTGCCCCGGGTGCCGGTCGTCGAGAACCTCGCCGTACGCCCCACGGGGCAGGCCCTGACCCGGACCATCCGCTGGGCCATGACTCCGGCGGCGAGCACGCCGCTGAGCGCGCCGAGCGCCAGGCCGACCGGCTTGTAGGCGACGTCCGGCGCCGTCACGGCTACCTCCTGCTTCGGCGACGCAGCAGCAGCCACGCGGCCACCGCCACGCTGCCGGCCACGATCAACGCGGTGCGGTTGTCGCGCACTGCCCGGACACCCTGCCGGGCCTTGACGCGGACTGGTTCGGGTCCCTTGTCCTGCCACACATGACCGGCCTGTCCGGCCTTGGCCTTCACCTGCACGGCGGCTGCGGCGGCCTTGTCCTTGACCGGGTCGGGCAGCTTGTCCTGGACCAGGTGCGCAGCCTCGGCAGTCCTCACCCTCACCTGCCCGGTCATCTGCGCGGCCTTGGCGCCCGCCTGCTCCTTCAGTGCGGTCGCCTTCTCCTGCGCACGGGCCTTGACGTCCGTCCTGGCGGCCAGTTCCTCCACTGTCTTCCCGAGCTCGTGGCGGGTCTGCTCGACCTGCTCCCGCAGCTCTTCGGGGCTGGAGGCGGTGGGCTCTTCGTGGGGCGGCTGGGTCATCGCTGTGCACTCTCCTTTATCTCGGCCACATCGGCCTTGACGCTGTCGATGGTCTGCTGCGGTGCCGGTGGAGCGGCCTGGCTGACCTCCTTCTTGCCGGTCAGGGCCAGCACGGCGGCGATCACGCCGAGGACGGCGGTGACGATCAGTGCCGCGGCCCATACCGGGAGGGGAACGGCCAGCGCCGCGATGGCGGTGGCGACCAAGGCCTGCAGCGCCAGGAAACCGACCAGACCGGCCCCGCCGAACAGGCCCCCGCCCTTGCCGTACCGCCTGCCCTTCTCCTTCATCTCCGCCTGCGCCAGCCGCATCTCCCCGCGTACCAGCTCCGTCAGCTGCTGGGAGGCCCGCTGGACCAGCTCACCGACCGGCTCCCGCGTACCGCTCGTGCCGCGGTGGGAATACTGCGTACTCATGACTGATTGCCGCCTTTCTCAGCTGCCGGTGGTCGGTGGTCGGGCCCTGGACACAGGCGTCGGCCCGTGCCGTTGACCGGGGCACGGCGACCTTCGCCGTGCCCCGGGTACCCACGAGCGGACAGATCATCCGGCGGACCTGCGGTTTCGGTGGCTTGTCGCTGCCACCGCAGCCGTCGCACGTGAATCACGTCCGCTGACGGGCAGGGCGTCGTCGTACCGGAGCAGGAGACGGCGGCCCGGGCGCGTACCGCGGTTTCAGTAGTCGGTCCTGCGGATGCGGTAGGCGGCAGTGCCAGTAGCCGTACGACGACGGGAGCGCCCCCGCCGGGAGAGCCTGACCGGGGTAAGCGAGAGCAGATGCGGAGTTCCCTGACGTGGCTACTTTTCTGTATCGACTGGGCCGTCTGGCCTTTCGGCGGCGCGGTTACGTCGCCCTGATGTGGCTGGCCGTCCTGGCCGCCGTCGGACTGGGCGCCCTGCAGGCGCCGGGAGCCTCCGACGAGGAGTTCTCGATGCCGGGCATCGAGTCCCAGAAGGCGTACGACCTGATGCAGGCGCGCTTCCCCGGCGCTGCCGCCGACGGCGCCACCGCCCGGGTGGTGTTCGTCGCCCCCGACGGGCAGAAGGTCACCGCGACCGCCAACAAGGAGGCGATCGAGGAGACGGTGGACGCCCTGGGCGACGGCTCGCAGGTGGCCGGTGTCGCGGATCCCTTCCGGACGAAGGCGGTCAGCGAGGACGGCTCCACCGCGTACGCGACCGTCACCTACAAGGTGACGTCGTCCGAGGTCACCGACGCCAGCCGTACGGCGGTGGAGAGGGCCGCCGACCAGGCCCGGGAGGCCGGCCTGACCGTGGAGGAGGGCGGCTCCGCCATGGACAGCGGCGGCGGACCCGGCGGCGTCGCAGAGATCATCGGCATCTCGGTGGCGGCCGTCGTGCTGCTGGTCACCTTCGGCTCGCTGGCCGCCGCCGGGCTGCCACTGCTGACGGCGATACTCGGCGTGGGCGTAAGCATGTTCACGATCACGATCCTGGCCGACGCCCTCGGTCTGTCCACGAGCACCGGCACCCTGGCCATGATGCTGGGTCTCGCGGTCGGTATCGACTACGCGCTGTTCGTGGTCTCCCGTTACCGCGAGGAGCGCGCCAACGGACACACTCCGGAGGAGGCGGCCGGTCTCGCGGTCGGTACGGCGGGTTCGGCGGTCGTCTTCGCGGGCCTGACGGTGGTCATCGCGCTGGCCGGCCTGGCGGTCGTCGGCATTCCGATGCTGACCAAGATGGGCCTGACCGCCGCCGGCGCGGTCGTCGTCGCCGTGGTCATCGCCCTGACCGTCGTGCCCGCTCTGATCGGCTTCTGGCCGAACGCCGTGCTCTCGGGCTCCGTACGCAGGCAGGGGCGGGGCGGGCGTCTGCTCCGATCCAGGAAACCGTCGAGCCAGAGCCAGAGCCAGAGCCAGAGCGAGCGCGACAACCGCGGAACCCGCTGGGCCCGCTTCGTGCTGCGCCGCCCGATCCCCGTTCTGCTGCTGGGTGTCGTCGGCCTTGGAGCCCTCGCGATCCCGATGACCCAGTTGGAGCTCGGCATGCCGGGCGACGAGGCCAAGTCCGCCTCCACCACCGAGCGCCGCGCCTACGACGCCCTCGCGCAGGGCTTCGGCCCCGGCTTCAACGGGCCCCTGACCATCGTCGTCGACGCCAAGGGAACCGACGACGCCCAGGCCGCGGTGAGCACGGTCAACCGGAGGATCGCCGACACGAAGGGCGTCGTCTCGGTCGCCACGCCTCGTTTCAACGAGGCCGGGGACACGGCTGTGTTCACCGTGACACCGTCCACCAGCCCGACCGACGAGAGGACCAAGACCCTCGTCAAGACCATCCGTGGTGAACGTCCCGCCATCGAGTCGGGGGCCGGCGCGTCCTTCGAGGTCACGGGCACCACCGCACTGAACATCGACATCGCCGGGAAGGTCCAGGCGGCGCTGGTGCCCTACCTCATCACCATCGTCGGGCTGGCCGTCGTCCTCCTGCTGGTGGTCTTCCGGTCCTTGCTCGTTCCTCTCAAGGCGGCGCTCGGGTTCCTGCTCTCGGTGCTCGCGGCCCTCGGCGCGGTCGTCCTGGTCTTCCAGCAGGGGCACGGCGCGGGCATGTTCGGGGTGGAGCAGACCGGGCCGATCATGAGCCTGATGCCGATCTTCCTCGTGGGCATCGTCTTCGGCCTCGCCATGGACTACGAGGTCTTCCTCGTGTCGCGCATGCGGGAGGCCCACGTCCACGGTGAGTCGGCGAAGCAGGCGGTCGTCTCGGGGTTCCGGCACAGCGCCCGGGTCGTCGTGGCCGCCGCACTGATCATGATCGCCGTCTTCGCGGGCTTCATCGGCGAGAGCGACTCCATGATCAAGATGATCGGTTTCGGCCTGGCCACCGCGGTGCTCCTCGACGCCTTTGTCGTCCGGATGGCGATCGTGCCCGCCGTCCTCGCCCTGGTGGGCGACCGGGCCTGGTGGCTGCCGAAGTGGCTGGACCGGCTGCTGCCCAGGGTCGACATCGAGGGCGAGGCCCTCACCCGGCACCCGGCCGACGCCGCGGCCCGTCGCTCCGACCCGGGCCCGACCCCGGACGAGCCGGTCGAGGCGCACGTCTGACCGGGCCGGCCCCGGCCGTTCCAGGGCCGTTCCAGGGTCGTCCGTGGCGAAGGCCACGGGCGGCCCGCGCGTCCTTGCGTGCCGCATGTCGTCCACCATGGGGCTCAGGCCCTTCACCTGGAGAGACAGATGACCACCAGCCTGGAGCGCTACACAGGGCGCTGGCACTTCGCCACGGACCTGGTCCTGGCCCTGGGGCTGCTCGGCACCGTGACGCTCGGTGCCTCGATCGCCATCCCCGGCATCAGCCAACCGCGCGAGGACTGGCCGGCCGTGCTCCTCGCGGCCGTCTCCTGTCTCGTCCAGTTGAAGGCACGCGCCCGCCCGCGCAGCGTTCTCGTCGTGACCACGGTCTGCACGGTGATCACCGTGGCCCTGGGCTACCTGGTGTCACCCCTCCTGCTGGCCCCTCTGATGATCGCTCTGTACCGGCTGGCCGCCGGGACCGACCCCCGGACCACGCGCGTGTACGGCGGCCTGACCATCGCCGTGGTGGTGGCCTCCGCAGTGATCGACACCGACACCCCCACGACCGGGATGTACTTGCTGCGCAGCATCGGCCCCGTGCTGTGGCTGATGCTGCCCCTGGTCGGCGGCGGCCGGGACCGTCTGCGCCGTGACTACGTGGACTCCGTGCAGGCGCGTGCCGCGTACGCCGAGCGCACCCGTGAGGAGGAGGCCCGGCTGCGGGTCGCCGAGGAGCGGCTGCGTATCGCCCGCGAGCTCCATGACGTCGTGGCCCACCACATGGCCGTCGCCAACGCACAGGCCGGCACCGCCCGCCACCTCGCACCCACCCACCCCGAACAGGCGGGGAAACTGCTCGACGAGCTGACCACCACCACATCGTCCGCGCTGCTCGAACTCCGTGCCACCGTCGGGGTGTTGCGCCAGACCGGCGACCCCGACTCCGAATCCCTGGAACCCGCCCCAGGTCTGGACCGCCTCCCCGAGCTGATCGCGACGTGCGAAACCGCCGGTCTCGACGTCACCGTCACGACCGAGGGAGAACCACGGTCCCTGTCACCGGGCGTGGACCTGACGGCGTACCGGATCATCCAGGAAGCCCTCACCAACGTCACCAAGCACGGCGCGGGCAGAGGGGCGGGCGTCCGGCTCACGTACTCCGACTCCCGCCTGCGCATCTCGGTCACCAACGACGTGACCGCCACCACTTCGTCGGTCCCGGGCGGCGGTTACGGTCTGATGGGCATGCGTGAGCGTGCCCACTCCGTCGGCGGCGACCTGCACGCCGGCCCTCGCCCCGAGGGCGGCTTCGAGGTCGCCACCGCACTGCCGTTGCACCCCCTCGCCCTGAGAGAAGACGAGGCAACCCTTTGAGCATTCGTGTTCTGCTCGCCGACGACCAGGCCCTGCTGCGCGGCACGTTCCGTCTGCTGATCGACTCCTGCGAGGACATGGTGGTGGTCGGCGAGGCCGCCAACGGCCAGGAAGCGGTGGAACTCTCCCGCACCCACCGGCCCGACATCGTCCTGATGGACATCCGTATGCCCGGCACGGACGGTCTCGCCGCCACCGCCGCCATCTGCGACGACCCCGAGCTGGCCGGTACCCGGGTCCTCGTGCTCACCATGTTCGAGACCGACGAATACGTAGCCCAGGCACTGCGCGTCGGCGCCAGCGGCTTCCTCGGCAAGTACGTCACCACCGACGCCCTGCTGGCCGGCATCCGCACCGTCGCCGCAGGAGAGGCCCTCCTGTCTCCCGGCGCCACCCGCGCCCTCATCACCCGCTTCCTCACCGCCCCGGCCCCAGGAACCCTCCTGGCACCCCCGGAGCGCCTGAACGACCTCACTCCCCGAGAACGCGAGGTCACCGCACTCGCCGCCCGGGGCAAGTCCAACGACCAGATCGCCGAGGAACTCTTCCTGAGCGTCCTGACCGTACGCAGTCACATTCAGCGCGCTCTGACCAAGCTCGGCGCGCGAGACCGCGCCCAACTGGTCGTCATCGCCTACCAGACCGGACTGGTGCGGCCCACAACGCCACGGCCCTGACCTCGACGGCCTCCGGGGCGCCGTCGGCGATGTCCTGCGGCGCACGCCTCTGCCATCGAAGTACGTCCGCGAAGGGCATGCCGTCATCCGGTACCCGGCCGACGCAGGAGTTCCTCGTGCCGGGCCTCGGCGATGCGGCGCGCCGCCTGGTGAGGGGTGCATGCCGCTTCCTCGGCGAGCCGCAGCGTCTCCGTCACCAGTGCGCGCAACGAGATCCGCACCTTGGCCAGCGACGACGCCGCGTCCGGTGCCACATCGCCGAAGAGCACCCACCATCACCAGGCATTGGTTCCCGAATCGGCGACGACATCGGGAACGATGACACAGCCGCGTCGGCGCAGCTTCTCCTCCGCGGACGCTGTCACCGGAAGGTTCGCCGCCTCCACGATGTACGGGGCGACGACGCGGTCCTGGTTCGCGTCGTGGACGGCGTAGGAGGTGGCGGCCGGCACCAGTACGTCGGCAGGGCCGAGCCGGCCGCGGTCGATGGGGCCCTCGACGATATGCAAGCCGGTACGGTACACGTGGCATATGCCGTCGCTTGGGTGACCGGCCGGTCAAGACGCTTCGGCAGCCTCGCGGAGTGACGGTCCACAGGGGCGGGGCGGGTGCGCCGAGCGAGCTGGAGGGTGTCGTCGTGAGTGGTCAACTCCCCGCGAAGAAGCGTCTGAAGAGCTTCCGGGCCTACTTGGACGCCTTGGCCGAACTGGGTGATCTCCAGAAGGTCGCACGTGAGGTGGACACCCACCTGGAGATCGGTGCGATCATCCGCCGCTGTCATGAAGTGAACGCGCCCGCACCGCTGTTCACCAACATCCGTGACCATGCCGGCTACCGCGTGGTGGGAGCCCCGCTCTCCTACAGTTCCGATCCGGAGGCCCGGATGGCCAGGGTCGCCCTCGCGTTGGGTCTCGACAGGACGACCCACGGACTGCGGATCATCGAAGCACTGGCTGAAGCCACCCACGCATTACCCGTCCCTCCGGTGACCGTGCGCGATGCGCCCTGCCAGGAGCACGTGCTCATCGGTGACAAGGCGGACCTGACGAAGTTTCCGGTCCCGCTCATCCACGACGGGGACGGAGGCCGGTACTTCAACACCCTTGGCATGGTCGTACTGCGGAGCCCGGACGGGACGTGGAGCAACTGGTCGATCACCCGCGCCATGATGATCGACGGTGCGCGTATGACCGGCTCCATGGGCGGTTCCCAACACATAGGGATGATCCGCCAGATGTGGCGTGACCGCGGCGAGCCCATGCCCTTCGCTCTCGTTCAGGGGGCCGAGCCGGCCGCTCTGTTCGTCGCCGGCATGGCACTGCCCGAAGGGGTGGACGAGGCGGGTTACCTCGGTGGCTACTTCGGAGAGCCGGTGGAGACGGTGCCCTGCCGGACCGTGGACCTGGAGGTGCCGGCGACCGCGGAGATCGTCGTCGAGGGCTACGTCGCCTCGGAGGAGGTCTGGGAGGAGGGGCCGATGGGCGAGTACCACGGCTATCTGCACGGCGGGGCCAAGGACAAGCCGGTCTACCACGTCAGCGCGATCACCCATCGGCACCGTCCGATCCTGCCGGTGGTGGCCGCGGGCAAGCCGGTCGACGAGGACCACACGATCATGGGACCGGGATTCGCGGCGGTCGTCCTGGAAGCCCTGCGCGCCGATGGCATTCCGGCCCGCGCCGCCTGGTTCGTACCCGAATCCGCAGCGCATGTGCTGGCCGTTGTCGTCGCCCCTGACTGGGCGCGGCGCATCCCGCTGTCCGCGGCCGATCTGGGCCACCGCATACTCGCCATCTGCAAGGCCACTCACGGTGGCTGGCTCGCCACCCGTGTGATGCTGGTCGACCAGGACATCGACCCCACCGACCTGCGGGACCTGATGTGGGCCTGGGCGACCCGCTGTCACCCGGTCAACGACCGTACGGTTGTCGGCGGCCAGCCGATCGCACGCAGCGATGTGCTCTACACCCGGGCTGAACGCGGCAACGCGCGCGGCCCGGTCGAACTGCTGAACTGCCTCCTGCCCACCACAAGGAACGCCCCCCGCAGTACGGCCTTCGCCGAGAACTTCTCCCCCGACCTGCAGTGGCACATCCGGTCCCACTGGGCCCAATAGGCGAACGACCGGGCCCGTGCCGGGAACTCAGCGATAGCTTGCCCCATGTCCGTCCCGCTGCCCGGACATCGGCAGGTGCAGTGGGGGGCGGACGTGCCACGCGGTACGGAGGTCACCGGAGCGCTGTTCTCCACGAACAGCAGATCGCCGGAGATGTTCTGGGCGAGAGGAACCCATTGCCTGTCGGCGATGTGGCCGACGACCAGGTCCTCCTCGCCCTCCTCGCGGGCGTCCTCCGAGAGTTGTCCTCATATCCTCATGGAGGGAGAAACCGAGGCCGTCTTCCAGGCGCTCGATCTCGCCGTCAGGACAACCCGGCCGCAAGGACCCGTGGTTCCGGGAGCATGCCCGGCCAGCCAATTGTCGAAGCGCTGCCACAACTCGGTAAGACCTTACGAAGACTCCTGTCGACCGGTGACCGCCGCGGAGCCGGGCGTGGCGGTGAGGGGCAGGAGCTGGGGGCGTTTCGCGGTGCGGCCGTTTCCGGAGGACTGACCGCGCAGACGGCGACCGAGCCAGGGGCCGAGGAACGCGGCCGCCCAGCGCAGTTCGGCTCCCGCGGCCTGCACAGCTGTGGGAACTCTCTGCGGCGGCAGGGGGAGCGTCCAGGCGTCGTCGCTTCCGGGCAGGTGGATGGCTTGGGCGACGGCTGCGGCGATCCGTTCGTGGCCGAGGGGGCTGGCGTGGAGTCGGTCCGCACTCCACAGCCGTGGATCGGTGGCGACGGCCTGTCGGCCGGTCTCGGCGACCGTGACCCCGTGACGGGCGGCCGCAGCGCGGATGCGGGTATTGAGGTCGAACACGCGGGACCTGATCGGGCGGGCAAGGGGCGCGATCTTCCCTACGTTGGGGAAGGTCAGCGTCACCACGTGGGCCCCGGCTGCCGTGAGCGCGGAGAACATCTCTTCCAGGTGCCCGGCCACCTCTGCGGCGTCGAACCGGGGCCGGAGAAGGTCGTTGACCCCGGTGACTACGGTGGCCAGGTCGGGCCGCAGGGCCAGGGCGGGCCCCAGTTGCTCACTGCGGACCTGGCCGGCGACACGGCCCCGTACGGCCAGGTTGGCATACCGAAGCCCCGGGTTGACGGCCGCGAGGTGCTCGGCCAGCCGGTCGGCGAAGCCCCGTAGACCGACGGTGTCGTCCCCGTCGCCGAGTCCTTCGGTCTGGCTGTCGCCCAGGGCGACGTAGCTCAGGTACTCACCGTTCGGCATGGTTCGACTGCCTTTCCTTGAGGACGGCTGCGATCCGCAGGCACCAGTCCCGGTGCTCCTGCTCGAAGGCCAGGCCGCGCAGGCAGGTCAGGTACGGCCCGATCCGCTCGCCCCGGCGGAGGAACTCCTCTTCGTCCGCCTCGCCGCGCAGTTGCCGCAGCAGCTTGCCGAGAAGCTCGATCTTGGCCTCGGCCGCGGACGCCCGCTCCTCGAGCTGTTCGATCACCGACGCCGTGCCGATACGGTCGGCGACCTGGACCTTGACGAGCAGGTCGTCCCGGATGAAGGAGGGCTTCGATACGGCTGCGGCGAACTTCTCCAGCTCGGCGCGACCGGCGTCGGTGACCCGGAACAGGCGTTTGTTGGGCCGGGTCTCCTGGACCACCTGCCGACCCGAGACCAGCCCTTCCTTCTCCAGTTTGGCCAGCTCGGCGTACAGCTGCTGCGGCAGGGCGTGCCAGAAGTTCGCGACGCCGATGTCGAACGCCTTCGCCAGCTGGTATCCGCTGAACTCGCCGTCCAGCAGCGCCGCCAGCACCGCATGCCGCAAGGCCATCGAAGCAGCCCCTTCCCGGTCCTCGTCCGACACTCCATCATACTCAAGAAAATGACTAATCATATCCTTGAGTATTGAGAGGGAGGGACAGGGAACCGGCCGGGGCCTCAGGGCAACGCGACCCTTCAGTACCCGATCGTGAAGCGCCGTTGCACGAACCGTGGCAGCTCCGCCTCGTCGACCAAGGCGACCGCCGCGTCCTCTGCCGAGATGCGGCTGCGCCCCTGCGCGTCGCGGACCGCCTGGTCGCCGCCGAAGCGGAAGCGTCCGGTGCGCTCGCCGGGGGAGATCTCCTCGGCGGGGCTGAAGTAGGTCCACAACCGGTTCGAGGTGCGCAGCACGTTGAAACCGTCGCGGGCCCCGCGCGCCGCCGCCGCGTAGGCGCGGGGCAGCCCGAGCTCGTCGAGGGTCTCGTGCATGCGCTCGTCCGAGTCGGCGAGCACCAGTCCGGGCTCGACTTCCAGGCTGCCTGCGCCGCCGATCACGATCAGCCGGGTTCGCGGATGGCTCTCCAGCGCCTTCGTCAGGGCGCGCGCCACGGTGGAGTGGGCCGCGGGGTCGGCGATGGAACGCCGGACCGTGTCCTCGAAGTCCTTGGCGGCATTGCCTGGCTGATAGGCGCTGATGAGAACGTCGAGGCCCGGCAGTACGGCCATGATGCTCGCCGCATCCAGGACGTCGACGCTCGCCCAGGTGATGTTCTCCCGCTTCTCGTCGGCCTGCGGCCGCGACGCGTCACGGCTCAATGCCCTGACGCGATGCCCCCGGTCGAGGGCCTCGGTGACGACCCGGCTGCCGATGGTCCCCGTGGCTCCGACGACTCCGATGTGCATGGTTCTCCCCTGTTCATGCGGATGTGCGGGCGCAACCAACGCGATTCGGCAGGCCCGTGCGGTGACTATACGCCGTGAAGTTTCTATATGGCTCTCAATTTCAGTGACGCTGTAGAGTGCCCGGGTGGCAGGTACAGCGAGCAGGGCAGGAAGCAACGGGCGACGCGAGCGGCTGCGGGCCGAGACGACGGCCGAAATCAAGGACGTGGCGCTGGAATTGATGGCCTCCGGCGGCCCCGAGGCCATCACCCTGCGGGCCATCGCCCGCGAGATGGGCATGACGGCCAACGCCATCTACGGCTACTTCGCCACTCGCGACGATCTGGTCACCGTGCTCATCAGCGACGTGTACACCGAGTTGGCCGACGCCGTGGACGCCGCATGGGAGGGCGCCTCCGCCGAGGGTCCGGCCATCCGGATCCAGGGCTGGGCCGGCGCCTTCCGGAGCTGGGCCCTGACCAACCCCGAGGGCTTCCGGCTCGTCTACGGCGATCCCGTCCCCGGCTACGACACCCCCCACGGAGGCGCCGCCCCCGAGGCTGCCCACCGGGTCTGCGCGGGGCTCACCGCCCTCGCGGCAGCCGCCTGGCCGCACGCCGCACACCTCCATGAGAGCAGCGAGTTCGAGTGGTCCGACTTCGACGCCGGGCTTGTCGACAAGGTCCGCGCGGACTTCCCCGGCCTGCCGCCCGCTGCCGTCGCGCTCGCCCTGCGCCTCTGGGGACGCCTGCACGGCCTGGTGTCACTGGAGATCTACGGCCATCTGCGCACCCAGACGACCAGCCCGGACAAGCTCTTCCGCGAGGAAGTGACCCAGCTCGTACGGTCGTTGGGCATTCCGAGCCGGCCATGACCGCGTCGGTGTCCGCCCGCCAATGAGAGCTCGGCCGGCGATCTCACCGGCCCGTCGCCGCACGGGATGGCTTCAGCCGGACCCCGGACGAAAGGCCGAGCCGGCGGCCACGGGCGCACAGGGCCGCGTCCACCGCCCCCTGGAGATGGCGCAGGCTTTCGCCCTCGGCCGCCCAAGTCGTGGTGCGGACGGTCACGGTGCCGCGCCCGGCCGTGGCCCTGCCGCCGCCCACCGAGCCGCCGGGCAGATCGCCGCCGTGGCCCCAGTAGACACCGCCGCAGCTGAGCGGGACCGAGGCGACACCATAGCCGTAGCGGCTGCCCGCCGGGTAGACGTCGCGGCCGCCGAGTCGTAGCCGCCCGTCCGCCACCAGGCGCCTCACGGCCGCCGCGGTGAACGCCTTGGAGTTGCCGGCCACCCGGAACCGGCCCTGCCCACCGACCATCGGACGGCCCGACTCCAGGTTCGCGACGCCGGCCGTATGCGTCACCTTGCCGTCGTACGCGAGGGCGCCCGACCTCCCACCGCTGCGAGGAGCCGGTCGATTGAAACCGTTCAATCGCACCTGTCGGGGACGCGTGGCGCATCGCCGATCCGACGTGTTCGCCCGACGCCCCGTCAGGAAGTTTCTGCGCGTTCCATTGACCCTTGGCCCATACGTCCCTACGTTCACCGCCGTGAATCGATTCATCGCTTCTATGCAGGGGGCCTTAATGATCAGCAGGAGGAACGTCCTGGCGGCCGCAGCCGCCACAGTGGCCGCCGCTGCCACCGACGCCGGAGCAGCAGGGGCCGCCCAGGCGTCCACACCAGCCCACACACGTACGCACCGTGGCGCCCTGCGCGTCACCGCGCCGACCGTCGAGTACGTTCAGCACCCCCTCGGTCTCGACGCCCAGCACCCGCGGCTGAGCTGGCCGATGGCCTCGGACAGGCCGGGTGCGAGCCAGAGCGCCTATCGGATCCGCGTCGCCTCCAGCGCGTCGGGCCTGTCGCACCCGGATGTCTGGGACAGCGGAAAGGTCACCTCCGGCGAGTCCGTCCTCGTCCCGTACGCCGGACCCCGGCTCAAGCCGCGTACACGCTACTTCTGGTCCGTACGCGTATGGGACGCCGACGGCGACGCCTCTGGCTGGAGCGCGCCGGCCTGGTGGGAGACCGGCCTCATGGACGCCACGCAGTGGTCCGCGGAATGGGTCTCCGCTCCCGCGGCCCTCACCGACGCGCCCTCGCTGGAGGGCTGCGCGTGGATCTGGTACCCGGAAGGCGAACCGGCCAACAGCGCGCCCGCGGCCACCCGTTGGTTCCGGCGTACCGTCGACCTCCCGGACGGGATCACGGCCGCGACTCTGGCCATCACCGCCGACAACGTGTACGCCGTCTCCGTGAACGGCACCGAGGTGGCCCGCACCGACCTGGAGACGGACAACGAGGACTGGCGTCGGCCGGCCGTCCTCGACGTCCTCGATCAGGTGCGGTCCGGGAAGAACGTCCTCGCGGTCTCCGCGGCCAACGCGACCGTGGGACCCGCCGGGCTGGTCGCCGTCCTCACGGTCCACATGGCGGCGGGCGAACAGCGGATCGTCACCGACGCCTCCTGGAGGTCGGCGAACCAGGCGCCCGCCGCCGACTGGCGCGAGGCGGACTTCGACGACAGCGGCTGGCCCGCGGCGAAGGTCGCCGCCGCCTGGGGAGCCGGCCCTTGGGGGCGGGTCGTCCCGGCGTCGTTCGCCGCCAACCAGCTGCGGCACGAGTTCGCACTGCCGCGCAAGAAGGTGTCACGCGCCCGCCTGTACGCCACGGCTCTCGGCCTGTACGAGGCCCACCTCAACGGCCGCCGCGTGGGCCGCGACCAGCTCGCCCCCGGCTGGACCGACTACCGCGAACGCGTTCAGTACCAGACATGCGACGTCACCAGCCTCGTGCGGCCCGGCGCCAACGCCATCGGCGCATACGTGGCGCCGGGCTGGTACGCGGGCAACGTCGGCATGTTCGGACCCCACCAGTACGGCGAACGCCCCGCGCTGCGTGCGCAGTTGGAGGTCGAGTACGCCGACGGAACGAGCGAGCGCATCACCTCGGGCACGGACTGGCGGGCCACCTCCGGACCGATCGTCTCCGCCGACCTGCTGGGCGGTGAGACGTACGACGCGCGCAAGGAGACCTCCGGCTGGACGTTACCCGGCTTCGACGACCGGACCTGGCTCGACGTCCGCGCCGCGGGCGACGCCGCTCCCGGCCTGATCGTCGCGCAGGTGGACGGCCCGGTCCGGGTGGCCGGGGAACTCCGGACCAGGGCAGTGACCGAACCCAAGCCGGGCGTCTTCGTGTTCGATCTGGGCCAGAACATGGTCGGGTCGGTACGGCTGCGCGTCTCGGGCGACGCGGGAACGACCGTACGTCTGCGGCACGCCGAGGTGCTCAACCCGGACGGCACCCTGTACTCCGCGAACCTGCGCACCGCCGCGGCCACCGACACGTACACCCTCAAGGGCGGCGGCGAGGAGACGTACGAGCCGCGCTTCACTTTCCACGGATTCCGCTACGTGGAGGTGACCGGATTCCCCGGCACCCCCTCGGCGAAAGCCGTGACCGGTCGCGTCATGCACACCTCCGCGCCCCTCACCTTCGCGTTCGAGACCGACGTTCCGATGCTGAACAAGCTGCACAGCAACATCACTTGGGGGCAGCGCGGCAACTTCCTCTCCGTCCCCACGGACACCCCCGCACGCGACGAGCGCCTGGGGTGGACGGGCGACATCAACGTCTTCGCGCCCACGGCCGCGTACACCATGGAATCGGCCCGCTTCCTCACCAAGTGGCTCGTGGACCTGCGCGACGCCCAGACCGCCCAAGGCTCCTTCACGAACGTGGCGCCCGCGGTCGGCGGGCTCGGCGACGGTGTCGCCGGATGGGGCGACGCGGGCGTCACGGTCCCCTGGTCCCTGTACCAGGCCTACGGCGACCGGCAGGTTCTGGAGGACGCCTGGTCGTCCATCCAGGCCTGGCTGAAGTATCTGGAGAGGAACAGCACCAATCTGCTGCGGCCGGCCGAGGGCTACGGCGACTGGCTGAACGTCTCCGACGAGACCCCCAAGGACGTCATCGCCACCGCCTACTTCGCGCACGGCGCCGACCTCGCGGCCCGGATGGCCGACGAACTCGGCCAGGACTCCGCGCCCTACCTCGACCTCTTCGAGCGCATACGCTCCGCGTTCCAGAACGCCTATGTCACCGCCGCGGGCAGGGTGAAGGGCGACACACAGACGGCCTACGTCCTCGCCCTGTCGATGAACCTGCTGCCGGACGCGCTGCGCAAGGCGGCAGCCGACCGTCTCGTCGCGCTGATCGAACTCAAGAACTGGCACCTGTCGACCGGATTCCTCGGTACGCCCCGGCTGCTGCCCGTTCTCACCGACACCGGCCACACCGACGTCGCCTACCGGCTGCTCCAGCAACGCTCCTTCCCCAGCTGGGGCTACCAGATCGACAAGGGCGCCACCACGATGTGGGAACGCTGGGACTCCATCCAGCCCGACGGCGGCTTCCAGACTCCGGACATGAACTCCTTCAACCACTACGCCTACGGCTCGGTGGGGGAGTGGATGTACACGAACATCGCGGGTATCTCGGCGGGCCGCCCGGGCTACCGCGAGATCGTCGTCCGTCCCCGCCCGGGTGGCGGCGTCACCTCCGCCCGCGCCACGTTCGCCTCGGTCTACGGCCCGGTCTCCACACGATGGCGGCGGCGGTCGGGTGACGGCTTCGACCTGACGTGCACTGTTCCGGCCAACACGACGGCCCAGGTATGGATCCCGGCGGATGTTCCGGAGGCGG
The DNA here is from genome assembly GCF_042653945.1 of Streptomyces vulcanius. Classification (NCBI taxonomy): domain Bacteria; kingdom Bacillati; phylum Actinomycetota; class Actinomycetes; order Kitasatosporales; family Streptomycetaceae; genus Streptomyces; species Streptomyces vulcanius. The sequence goes on from NZ_JBHSFK010000015.1 coordinate 56,626, forward strand.
TCACCCACACCCACGCGACGTTCCTGCGGCAGGAGGACGGCTGCGTGGTGTACCGGGTCGGCTCCGGCAGCCACCGCTTCACGACCTGACGCGCGCCTGGCCCGCCTTCGATCTCATGGGCAATGCCCGGAACCGCACGGGTTCTTGAAAGTCAGTCAGGGCGCACAGCAAGTCCTCAGGGAATCCTTGCTTCTTTCATTGACAGCGGAAAATAAGAGCCCTAGGTTCCCGGCCATGCCCTCGTCCTCCCGCTCGCCCCACGCCGAGACGTTCCCCGGCGGTACGCCGGCCGCTTCGCAGATCTTCACGACCGTTCTGTCCCAGGGGCCCCTGACCCGCCTGGAGTTGGCCCGTCGGGCGGGTCTTTCCGCGGCGGCCGTGACGAAGGCGGTCCGGCCGCTGATCGAGTCCGGGTATCTGGTGGAGGACGCGGACGCCGGGGCGCGTCCGGCACTCGGGCGGCCCGCGAACCTGGTGCGGGTCGACGGTGGCCGCGCCCTCTTCATCGGCCTCAAGCTGACGGGCGACGAGATCATCGGGGTCCTCACGGACCTGTGCTGCCGGATCCTGCTCGCCCGGCGCCTGCCCCTCGCCGACCGTGACCCCAAGGCGGTCCTGGCCTCGACCGCGGAGATCGTGGGGGAGCTGCTGACCGAGGCGGACGGCTACGGGGTACGGGTCGTGGGTCTCGGCATCGCCGCCTCCGGTGACGTGGACCGGGTCGAGGGCGTGGTGCGCTACTCGCCGTTCCTGGAGTGGAACGACGTGCCGCTCGCCGAACTCGCCTCCTCCGTCACCGGCCTGCCGGTCACCGTCGACAACGACGTACGGGCCCTCACCGTCGCCGAGCAGTGGTTCGGCGCCGGAGTGGGCCTGGCGGACTTCGCGGTGGTGACCGTCGGCGCCGGCATCGGCTGCGGCCTGGTCGTGCACGGCCGGGTGGTCGCCGGGGCGCACGGGGTGGCCGGGGAGATCGGTCATGTGACCGTCGATCCGAACGGCCCGCTCTGTCACTGCGGCAACCGCGGCTGTGTCGAGGCGATCGCCGCGGATCCGGCGATCGTCGCCCGCATCCGCGAGGCAACCGGCGTCGAGGTCGCCGACAGCGCCGAGGCCGTCGACCTGGCCCGCCGGGGCGACGCCGGCGCGCGCGAGGCGTACGCGCGGGCCGGGGAGGCGATCGGCCGGGGCATCGCCACCGTGGCCAACCTGCTCGGCCCCGAACTCGTACTCATCTCCGGCGAGGGCCTGGCCGCCTACGACCTGTTCGCCGAGCAGATCCGGGACGCCTTCGCTGCGGCCGCGTTCGGCTCGGCCGCGCAGTGCGACGTACAGACCCGCCCGCTGCCGTTCGAGGAGTGGGCGCGCGGTGCCGCGGCCACCGCCATCCAGTCCTTCATCACCGCCCCGAACTGACCGTACGAGGAGCATCCACCCCACCCCCAGGAGGTACGACCCATGCGGTCACCCTCGCTTTCCGTCCTGCCCCCACGCGCCCTGAGAGCCGTCGTCGTGCTGGCGCTCGCCGCGGGCACCGCGACCGTCACCCCGGCGGCGCACGCCGAAAGCACCGCGACCGTCACCACCGCGCCCCGGCTCGCCGCCAAGCCGTACATGGGCTGGACGAGTTGGAGCATGCAGTCCTCCAAGTACCCGGGCCTCAACCCCGACGGCGACTACAGCTACCTCACCGAGGCGAACGTCCTGAAACAGGCCGACGCCCTGGCCGCGAAGCTCAAGACCTACGGCTACGAGTACGTCAACCTCGACGCCGGCTGGTGGCGCGACAAGACCTGGAAACCGGGGTACGACCAGTACGCCCGCCAGCAGGCCGATCCGCAGCGCTTCCCCCGGGGCATGAAGGCCGTCGCCGACCACATCCACGCCAAGGGCCTCAAGGCCGGCATCTACCTGCCGGTCGGACTGGAGAAGGAGGCGTACGCCGGCGGCGAGGCCCCGATCTGGAACGCCGAAGGCTGCACCACGGCCGACATCGTCCACGACGACCTGCGCACCACCAACGGCTGGGACAGCGCCTACAAGATCGACTTCTCCGACCCCTGCGCCCAGAAGTACATCGACTCCCAGGCGCGGCTGTTCGCCGACTGGGGCTACGACTTCCTCAAGCTCGACGGCGTCGGCCCCGGCTCCTTCAAGAGCGGCGACAACTACGACAACGTTGCCGACGTCGCCGCCTGGCAGAAGGCGATCGCCGCAACCGGACGCCCGATCCACCTGGAGGTGTCCTGGTCCCTCGACATCGGCCACGCCGCCGACTGGAAGAAGTACTCCAACGGCTGGCGCATCGACACCGACGTCGAGTGCTACTGCAACACGCTGGTCTCCTGGGAGAACTCCGTCGACGACCGCTTCGACGACACCCCGGCCTGGACCCGCCACGCCGGCCCCGGAGGCTGGAACGACCTCGACTCGCTCAACGTCGGCAACGGCGGCATGGACGGTCTGACCAAGGCCGAGCGGCAGACCTACGCCACCCTGTGGGCCATCGCCAAGTCCCCGCTCTACACCGGCGACGACCTCACCCGCCTGGACGCCTACGGCCTGTCGCTGCTGACCAACCGAGAGGTCATCGCCGTTAACCAGGGGGACGCGCCGCCCGCGCACCCGCTGACCCCGTCCGATCCCCAGCGGGTGTGGGCCGCCGGGAACCCCGACGGCACCTACACCGTCGCCCTGTTCAACCTGGCCGACGCGCCCGCCTCGGTGAGCGCCGACTGGAGCATGCTCGGCTTCACCGGCAAGGCGGCCGTCCGCGACCTGTGGAACCACGAGAACCTCGGCACGTACAGCAACAGGATCACTCAGGCGCTGCCCGCGCACGGCTCCCGCCTGTTCACCGTCACCCCGCGCGGCAGCGCGCTGGAGCGGACCGGCTACGAGGCCGAGGCCCCGGCCAACACCCTCGGCGGCAACGCCTCCGTAGCCGACTGCTCGGCCTGCTCCGGCGACCGCAAGGTCGGCAACCTCTACCTCGGCGGCAAGCTGACCTTCACCGACGTCGTGGTCGACAAACCCGGCACCTACCAGATCAAGGTCGACTACATCAGCGGTGACTCCCGCGCGGCCGACGTCTCCGCCAACGGCGGCGGCGCCACCCGCCACGCCTTCCCGGCCACCGGCGACTGGGGAACCGTCGACAGCGTCCACGTGCCGGTGACGCTGAAGGCGGGCGCCAACACGATCACCTTCGACAGCGGCTCCGGCTACGCGCCGGACATCGACCGGATCGACGTACCGAAGTCCTCCGCCGCGAACTGACCCCACCGGGCCCGGCCCCCGCGCCGGGCCCGCAGATCTCCGGAGCCGCCATGAACCCCCACCCGACAGACCCCGGCAGACGCACCCTCCTCGCCGCCTCCCTCACCGCGGCCCTCGCCGGGCTGCCCACCTTCACCGCCTCCGCCGCACCCCGGCGTCCCACCGACGCGCCGTCGCCCACCGACACCTCCCGCCACACACTGTGGTGGCAGGCTCCCGCCGACGAGCACTCCATGATCGAGCAGGGGCTGCCCGTCGGCAACGGCCGCCTCGGCGCCCTGGCGAGCAACGACCCCGGCCGTGAGCTGCTGCTGATCACCGACGCCACGATGTGGACCGGCGGTCTCAACGACGAGCTGGACTCCGACGGCCAATTCCCTTACGGGCGGGCCGACTTCGGCTCCTTCACCCTGCTCGCCCGGCTCACCGTGGACATTCCCGACCACGACCTGTCCGGCGTCAACGGCTACCGCCGCACCCTCGACCTCTCCCAGGCCGTGCTCACGACGACGTACGTCCGCTCCGGGGTGACGTACCGGCGGCGGATCTTCGCCAGCCGTCCCGACGACGTGATCGTCCTGCACTTCACCCAGAGCGGCGGCGGTCACTACACCGGGTCCGTGACCCTGGACGGCACACACGGCGAGACCCGGACGAGGGCGGAGTCGTTCGGCGCGTCCTTCCCGGGCGGCCTGCGCTACGGCGCCGCCGTCACCGCGCACGGAAGAGGCGGCCGGGTCCGGGTGAACGGGACACGCGTCGACTTCTCGGGCTGCACGGACCTCACGGTGGTGGTCAGCGGCGGCACCAACTACGCACCGGACGCCGAGGCGCAGTACCGCGATCCCTCCCTCGACCCCGAGAAGCTGGCCCGTACGAAGGTTCGCGCGGCCGCCGCCCACCCGGCCGCCACCCTGCTGCGCACCCACGCCGCCGACTACGGCGCCCTCTACGGCCGGCTCGACCTCTCGCTCGGCACATCGACCGCCGAACAGCGTGCCCTGGACACCTGGGAGCGGCTCACGGCACGCGCCCGCGACAGGACGCCGGATCCCGAACTCGAGGCGGCATACCTCCAGTTCGGCCGATACCTGATGATCTCCGGGTCGCGTGGCAGTCTTCCCCTCAACCTCCAGGGGCTGTGGCTCGACGGCAACGACCCCGACTGGATGGGCGATTACCACACCGACATCAACCTCCAGATGAACTACTGGATGGCCGACCGCACCGGCCTGTCTCCGTGCTTCGACGCCCTCACCGACTACTGCCTCGCCCAACTGCCGTCCTGGACCGCGCTCACCCGCTCCCTGTTCAACGATCCGCGCAACCGCTACCGCAACTCCACTGGCAAGAACGCCGGTTGGACCGTCGCGATCTCCACCAACCCGCACGGCGGCATGGGCTGGTGGTGGCACCCGGCGGGCAACGCCTGGCTCGCCAACACCCTCTGGGAACACTACGAGTTCACCCGCTCCCGCACCCATCTGGACAAGATCTACCCGCTGTTGAAGGGCGCTTGCGAGTTCTGGGAGGCACGGCTGCTCACCACGACGCTCCCCGGCACCTCGCGCGAGGTCCTCGTCGCCGACAGCGACTGGTCGCCCGAACACGGCCCGCTGGACGCCAAGGGCATCACATACGCGCAGGAACTCGTGTGGGAGCTGTTCGGCCACTACGCCACCGCAGCGGCGGAACTGGGCAGGGACGCCGCCTACGCGGACACCGTCGCGGGCCTGCGCGAGCGGCTGTACCTGCCGCAGGTGAGCCCGGAGACCGGCTGGCTCGAGGAGTGGATGTCGCCCGACAACCTGGGGGAGACCACCCACCGGCATCTCTCCCCGCTCGTCGGCCTGTTCCCCGGCGACCGCATCCGCCCCGACGGCTCCACCCCGAAGGAGATCGTCGACGGCGCCACCGCCCTCCTCACCGCGCGCGGCATGAACAGCTTCGGCTGGGCGAACGCCTGGCGCGCCCTGTGCTGGGCCCGTCTGAAGAACGCGGAGAACGCCTACGAACTGGTCGTGACGAACCTGCGCCCGTCGACCGGCGGCGGCAACGGCACCGCCTTCAACCTCTTCGACATCTACGAGGTCGAGCGGGGCCGCGGCATCTTCCAGATCGACGCCAACTTCGGCACCCCGGCCGCGATGGCCGAGATGCTCCTCCACTCCCGCCCCGGGCACCTGGACCTGCTTCCCGCCCTCCCCGACGCCTGGGCCGCCTCCGGTTACGTCACCGGCCTGCCCGCGCGCGGCGGTTTCGTCGTCGACCTGCGCTGGCGGGACGGCAGACCCACCTCGGCGACGGTGCGCAGCGTCGGCGGCCGGAGAACGGCGGTGACGTACGCGGGGACGTCCCGGACGGTGGACCTGCGGCCGGGACGGTCCGTCACCCTGAAGGGCTTCACCCGATGACGCCAGTGATGCCGGTGACGCCGGTGACCGCATGGCGGGTCCGGGGCCGGGTCCGGGTTCGCCGGTTCGCCGCTGTTCTGCTCTCCGCCACGCTGCTCCTGGTGCTCCAGGCCGTCCCGGCGGCGGTCGCGCACGCGGCGGACTCCCGGCACGACGTCGTCACCTGGGCGGCCTCCGCCGACCGGATGGGGGACGGCGTCGCCGACCGCGGCTACCGCCTCGTCGTCCGGACCAGCGTCGGCGGGAGCGACCTGCGGATCCGGCTGACGAACGCCTTCGGCGACCGGCCGGTGACCTTCGACAGCGTCTATGCGGGCATCCGGCAGCAGGGCGCGGCACTGGTGCCGGGCAGCAACCGGCGGCTCGGCTTCGACGGCGCCGGCTCCGTGACCGTCCCGGCGGGGGCGACCGCGATCAGCGACGCGCTGCCCGGCCGGCTGCCCGCCGCGACCGACCTGGTGGTCAGCCTGCACTCACCGGACGCGGCGGGTCCCGCGAGCGGTCACGGGATGGCGATGCAGACGTCGTACACGACTCAGGGCGACCACACCGCCGAGGAGAGCGCCGACCACTGGACCGGGAGCACCGGCGGGACCACCGGCTCGTGGTTCTACCTGGACGCCGTGTCCGTGCGGACGAGCGAGGCGACGGGCGCGGTGGTCGAGCTCGGCGACTCCATCACCGACGGCTGGCAGTCCACCACGGACCTGAACCGCCGCTGGCCCGACTACCTCGCCCGCCGGCTCGGACAGGCGGACACCGCGGTCAAGGGCGTCGCCAACGCGGGGATATCCGGCAACAAGGTCCTGGCGGACGGGGCAGGCCTGAGCGCGCTGAACCGGCTCCAGCGGGACGTGCTGTCCCACCCCGGCGTGCGGACGGTGTTCCTCTTCGAGGGCGTCAACGACATCAAGGCACACACGGGAGTGACCGCAGAGGACATGATCGCCGGCTACCGGGAGATCGTCCGGCGGGCACACGCGGCGGGGAAGTGCGTCATCGGCGCCACCGTGGCCCCCTTCAAGGGCTGGCCGGAATGGGATCCGGCCGCCGAGTCCGTACGGCAGGACGTCAACGCCTTCATCAGGAACAGCGGGGAGTTCGACGCCGTGACCGACTTCGACCGTATTCTGCGCAGCCCCTACGACCCCGAGCGGATCCTGCCGTTCCTCGACGGCGGCGACCACATCCACCCCAACGACAAGGGGATGCAGGCGATGGCCGACGCCGTCGACCTCACGGCACTCGCCTGCTAGACGTAACAGGAGTGGATTTCACACACCGATGAAGCTCACTGTTTCTGTCATCTCCGCTCGCCCGGTACGCAGCCGTGGCACGCCTTCCTTCTCGAATCCCACGGCAACACCGCAGAACAGTACGAGCCCGTCATCGGCTCCGACCGTCTGGCTGACCGTCTCGCGGTACATGGTCCACATCACCTGGGGGCAGCTGTGCAGCCCTTCCGCCCTCAGCAACAGCATGACCGTCTGCAGGTACATCCCCGCGTCCCCCCACTGTCCGGGCCCCATCGTCCGGTCGAGATAGCAGAACAGTACGACCGGCGCCCCGAACGCCTCCGAGTTCAAGGCGGCCATCTTCACGGGCCGGTCGGGGTCGTCACGCTCGACGCCCAGCGCTTCGTACCGCTGGGCGGCCGCAGCGGAAAAGCGGTCCAGATACGGCGAGGTCAGACCGGCCGGGTACATCGGATACTCCCGCTCATCACCCGGGTCACCCGCCAGTGCCCTGGCCGTGGCGCGCCCCTTCAACTCGGTCAGGGGCTCACCCGTCACGACAAACAGGTGCCACGGCTGGAGGTTCCCACTCGACGGAGCCCGCGTCGCCGCGGCCAGCACGCGTTCGAGTACCTCCTTGGACACCGGCTCATCGCTGAACGCCCGCACAGCCCGTCGACTGTCCACCGCTTCATACACATCCACGTCTTCTCGTCCCTTCCCTCAACGACGACCAGCCCTGACTTTTGCTGTGTGTGACCTGTGTCTGGTGGGACCTTTGCCTGGCGGGGTTCACCGTTCGTCTGCCCTTCACTCATGGCCGGCCTGGGGCTCCTATGGTTGCGGCGCCGCTCCCCGTACCGCCGTGTACTTCCGTCGCTCTGTCCGGAGGACAGTTATGGCCGCCGTCAAGGCTCCCCAGCGCACCAGACACCCCCTCACCGCCCTCGCCGGGGCTGTCGCCCTCACCGCCACGTCGATCGGCGTGTGGGCTGCCACGGCCTCCACCGCGCAAGCCGCCGCGCTCCCCGCCCCCGACCACGTGGTGGTCGTGGTGATGGAGAACCACGCCTACTCGCAGGTGATCGGCAGCTCCAGCGCCCCGTACCTCAACAACACCCTCAAGGCGGGTGGCGCGAGCCTCACCCAGTCCTACGGTCTCACCCACCCCAGCGAGCCGAACTACTACATGCTGTTCTCGGGCTCCAACCAGGGCCGTACCGACGACAGTTGTGTCGGTGTCGGCTCCATCTCCACGCCCAACATCGCCTCCGAGCTGATCGCCGCGGGGAAGACGTGGGCGAGCTACAACGAGTCGCTGCCCAGCCAGGGTTCGACGACCTGCAGCAGCGGCAACTACGCACAGAAGCACAACCCGTGGTTCGGCTTCTCCAACGTGCCGACGAGCACCGCGAAGACGTTCGCGCAGTTCCCGACCGACTACACGACCCTGCCGAAGGTCTCCTTCGTCACCCCGAACCTGTGCAGTGACATGCACGACTGCTCGGTCTCCACGGGCGACACCTGGATCAAGAACAACCTGGGCGCGTACGCCACCTGGGCCAAGACCCACAACAGCATCCTCGCCGTCACCTTCGACGAGGACAACAAGCTCTCCGGCAACCGCATCCCCACCCTCTTCTACGGGCAGCACGTCACGCCCGGCAGCTCCAGCTCCACCACCTACAACCACTACAACGTGCTGCGCACCGTGGAGGACCTGGCCGGTCTGAGCGCGCACGCGGGCAACGCCGCCTCGGCGTCCGACATCACCGGCATCTGGAACTGACGCCCGTGTATCTCGCGGACTCCCGCAGCACCAAGGCCGCCGTCGTCCCGGACACCCGTCCGGGGCGGCGGCCGGCCGCCGTGCCCGGCACCGTGCTGGCCCTGGGTGCGGTCAGCCTGATCACCGACGTCTCCTCGGAGATGGTCACCGCCGTCCTTCCGCTCTACGTGGTCGCGGGCCTCGGCCTCTCGCCGCTCGGGTTCGGGCTGCTCGACGGCATCAACAACGGCGTCGGGGCCCTGGTCCGGCTGGCCGGCGGACACCTCGCCGACCGCGGAGGCCGCCGGCACAAGGTTGTCGCGGGCCTCGGCTACGGCCTGTCGGCGGTGTGCAAGCCGCTGCTGCTGCTCGCGCACACCCTTCCCGTGATCAGCGTCGTTCTCGCGGCCGACCGCACCGGCAAGGGGCTGCGGACGGCCCCCCGGGACGCGATGATCTCGCTGGCCACCGAACCGGCGCGCAGGGGACGGGCGTTCGGGGTGCACCGCGCCATGGACACCACCGGCGCGCTGCTCGGCCCGCTCGTCGCCTTCGCCGTACTGCGGGCCACCGTCGACGGCTACGACGCCGTCTTCGCGGTCAGCGCCTGCGTCGCCATGCTCGGGGTCATGGTTCTGGTGCTCTTCGTGCCAGGCCGCGTCATCCCCGCCGCAGCCCCCGTACGGCTGCCCGAGCCGGACCGCCCGCCGACCCTGCTGGACGCGTTCGGGCTGCTGCGCCGCCCGCAACTGCGCCGGCTCACCCTGTGCGCCGCGCTGCTCGGCCTGACCACCGTCAGCGACTCCTTCCTGTATCTGCTGCTCCAGCGCGAAGGGGCCCTGCCCGCCCACCTGTTCCCGCTGCTGCCTCTCGGTACCGCCGCCGTCTTCCTGACCCTCGCCGTCCCGCTCGGCGCACTCGCCGACCGCATCAACCGCCGCTGGCTCTTCCTCGCCGGCCACGGCGTCCTGCTGCTCGGCTACGGCCTGGTCCTCAGCCCCTGGCACGGTGTCCCGGCCGTGATCGCCGTCCTCGTGCTGCACGGCACCTTCTACGCGGCCACCGACGGAGTCCTCGCGGCCGCCACCGCGGGCGCCGTCCCGGCGCGGCACCAGGGTGCCGGGCAGGCGCTGGTCGGCACCGGCCAGGCGCTGGCACGGTTCGCCTGCTCGCTCGCCTTCGGCGCCGCCTGGACCCTGTGGGGCGGTCACACCGCGCTGGCCGTCACCGCCGTCGCCCTGGCCGTCAGCGCGGTCGTGGCCTCGTTCCTCCTCCGCACCACCGATGAGGTGCCCGCATGACCAGAACCACCCGCCTTGTGATCCTGCTGGCCGCCGTGCTGCTGCTGGGGACCGTCGGTACCGGTGCGGTGCTGCACGCCGCCCACCGGGCGGGCATGCGCGACGAGCAGCAGGCGGACGGGCCGACCGTGCGGGCCGGGACCGTCTCCCTCCAGCCGTCGAGTGGTCGCCGGCTGCTGGTGCGCAACCTGGCCTGGGGCCCGCACCGTGACGAGATCGCCACCGTGCCCGCCGACCACCCGCAGGGCCCGCGCACCGCGTCCGGCGTCAAGTGCCTGCGCTTCCACGCGGCGGCCGGCACCGGCATCTGTCTGCAGGCCGTGCACGGCGCACTGGAGGACAGCTACCGGGCGGTGGTCCTCGACTCGCACCTGCACGAACTGCACCACTTCCCGGCAGCGGGCATCCCCACCCGGGCCCGGGTCTCGCCCTCCGGGCACATGGTGGCCTGGACGGTGTTCGTCAGCGGAGACTCCTATGCCGGCACCGACTTCTCCACCCGCACCGCCATCGTCGACACCCGCACCTGGGCGATCGACGACAACCTGGAGACCTTCCACGTCACCAAGGACGGCCGCCCCTACCACGCCGCCGACACCAACATCTGGGGCGTCACCTTCGCCGACGACACCCGCTTCTACGCCACGCTGGCGACCGGCGGCCAGACCTACCTCGTGCGGGGCGACGTCGGCGCACGCACCCTCACCACCCTGCACCGCAACGTCGAATGCCCCTCCCTCTCGCCCGACGGCACCCGGATCGCCTACAAGAAACGCGTCAAGGGAGCCTCACCCGACGCGCCTTGGCGCCTGTATGTCCTCGACCTGCGCACCATGAAGGAGACGGCGACCGCCGAGCGGCGCAACATCGACGACCAGGCCCTGTGGGCCGGCGACTCCACCCTCGTCTACGCCCTCCCCGGCGACTACGGCTCGGACCTGTGGACCGTCCCCGCCGACGGCACCGGCACGGCCCGCCGACTGATGACGTCCGCCGTTGCCCCCGCCTACCTGGGGTGACAGGCCGATGCGGGGGACCGGGCCCGCCTCAGGGGCGTCCGCCGCCGCCCCACCGGAGTCGGCACCCGGCCGCCGAACACGGCCCGCTTCCGGTTTCCGGACCCTGAGGCCCGTCGCCTCTACCCCGGCTGGGACCTCATCGCCGACATGACTGTGAACGTGCCGCACACCGGAGGCGGACCGCAACCCCCACGACAAGGAGCCCTGGTCGTCGGCGAACTCACCCTCGCCTGGCACGGAAACCTCCTTGGGCTGCGCCTCGTCGGTGGCTGCCCAACTGGCCAGTAGCTTCAGGGAGTCCTCGACGGCCGTGCCTGCTTTCGGCAGTCATGACCGTCAGGCTCAGCGCGGGCTGGGCCGGCAGCTGCATGGCGTCGAAGCCGGGAGTGAGGTCGCCGACGACGGGGTGGCGGAAGTGCTTCTGGCCGCTGTAGGAGAGGCGCACGTCGTGCCGGGCCCAAGCCGAACGGAAGTCCTCGCTGCGGGTGACGAGTTCACCGACGAGGTCGGTCAGGCCCTTGTCGTGGGGGTTGCGGCCGGCCTCCGTGCGCAGCAGGCGACGGGGTTGTTCATGGGCCACGGGGTACCTGGACCGTGCGAAGTCCGAAGGCGTCCGCGTCGCGACAGGAGGCGGGGCCATCGGCGGCCCCGCTACTTCGTGGTCCCGACCGTGCTGGTCGACGTACCCGAAGGAGCCGAAGCCGCCCGCGAGGAGATCTTCGGCCCGTGATCACGGGATCCGGTTACGGACGGGACCTCACGAGCGCTGATCCCGTCCTGACGCCCGAGCGCCCGTCCCGGCCGGGGGAGAGGAAACCCAGCCCCCGGCCGGGACGACCTGCGCAACAGGATCGTCAGCCCGTTGCGGCCGCCGCCGCGGCGGCGCTCAGTCGCGTGCCGGGGGTGTGTAGAAGTCGCCCACGGATGTCCAGACGCCGTTCTTCACGACCACCTGCTGCACACTGCGCGTGCCGAGGTGGTTGCTCGCGCTGAAGTTCATCACCGGCGAAACACCCGGGTCCACGTCGGACGCCTTCTGGTAGGCCGCGCTGATGGTCTGGGACGTGACGGGGCCCTTGATGGTCTTCGCGATCTCGGCGAACACCTTCGCGTTGCTCCAGCCCCACAGGGCGAGGAATCCGGCGTCCTGCCCCGGCTCGTACTTGGCCATCGCGGTCCGGTACTCCTTCACCGCGGGGTCCGGATCCGAGGGCGCCTTCACCAGCTGTACGGCCTTGAGGCCCTCGGCGGCGTCCTTGGCCAGCGAGACCGTCGACTCGGCGGCCACCGGCGCGTAGGCGTAGGTGGGCAACGAGAGTCCCTGGAGCTTGGCCTCCTTGAGGAAGGCGGCCGCCTCGGGGGAGGTGAGGATCAGGATCACCGCCTGGGTCTTCGCGGCCTTCACCTTGCTGATCACGGGCGTGTAGTCGGTGGTCTGGTACTTGACGGGCAGCCGGTCGACCTCGACCGAGGGGTCCACCTTCTTCGCGACGGGCTCGACCTGCTTGGCCACGTTCACGAACGCGGCCGGGTCACTGTGCACGACGAGGATCTTCTTCGCGCCGTCCTTGACCGCCCATGCGGCGATCGCCGCGGCCTGGTCCTCGTAGAGGGTCTGGGTGCCGAACAGGCCGGGGCGCGGCGGCTTGTACCAGGCCTCGCTGCCGCCCACCTCGTTGAGGATCGGAACCTTGGACTGGTTGAGGACGAACGGGAAGGCGGCCTCCGCCTGGGAGGTGCCGTTCGCGTTCACGATGGCCACGACCTTGTCCTGGCCGACGAGTTCGCGTGCGATCTGCACGGTCTGCTGCGGGTCGGCCGCGTTGTCCTTGACGGTCCACCGGACCTTGCGTCCGTTGATGCCCCCCTGCGCGTTGATCATCTTGAAGTAGGCGTCGGCGCCCGCCTTCTCCGGCACGCCGTACGAGGCGGTGGCACCGGTCAGGGGCAGCCACGCGCCGATGTGGATCTCCGACGAACTGCCGTCGCCGGCGCCCGCCTCGTCCTGACCCGCGCACGCGTTGGCGGTCAGCGCCACTGCGGCCAGGACAGCCGCCGTTCCCGCGGCGCGGCGGAATCTTCTGATGGTCCGGAACACGGTACACCTCGTTCAGTACGGGATTTTCAGTTCACTTGGGGAGTGCGGGCGGGGGTCGCCGCGGTTTTGGCGGCCGCTTCGTGGGCGCCGCTGAAGTACGCCGCTTCCGCCAGGGAAGCGAACGCCGGGTCGTCCGGCCGCCCGTGGGCGGCGACGGCACCCTCGTGCAGTACGACCACCTCGTGGCAGACGGACATGGCCCGGCTGAGCAGCTGTTCGAGCAGTACGACCGTCAGACCGTCGTGGGCCAGCCTGGCCAGCCGGTCGTAGACCTCGTCGACCAGGGCGGGGGCCAGCCCGAGTGCCGGTTCGTCGACGATCAGGACGTCCGGCCGGACGATCAGCGCCCGGGCGATGGCCAGCATCTGCTGCTCTCCGCCGGACAGCCCGCCGGCGGGTGCGGACAACCGGTCGCGCAGCCGTACCGGCAGCCACTCGACGGTCTCCTCCAGCCGTTCCCGCAGGGGCGCGCCGGTGATGCCCGCCGCGTACGCCGCGACTTCGAGGTTCTCGCGCAGGGACAGCGTCTTGAACAGGGCCCGACCCTCGGGCGCCAGGCTGGTGCGGACGGCGCCGTCCGTCTCCCGGGCGCCCCGGGCGGGTTTGAGTGAGCCGTGCAGGACACCGGCCAGCGTGCTCTTGCCCGCTCCGTTGGCTCCGGCGACGCCCAGCATGATCCCCTGGCGGACGTCGAGGCCGACGTCGCGCAGGGCGACCACGCCGCCGTACGTGTGGCCGACCTTCCGCAGGCCGATCATGCTCCGGTCACCCCCGCGCTCGGGCGGCCGGGTCCTCCCTTCGACCGATCCCAGGTACGACGACCGGACTTTCGGATCCTGCAGGACGGTGTCGGGGGTGCCCTCGCCGATCGTGCGGCCGAAGTCGAACGCGAGCACCCGCTGGGCGACGGAGAAGAGGTCGTCGAGGACGTGGTCGATGACCACCACGGCCGTGCCGTCGGCGTGCAGCCGCTTGATATGCCGTGCGAGCAGGGCCCGTTCACCCGCGTCGAGGCCGCCGAACGGCTCGTCGAGGATCAGCAGCTTCGGTTCCTCGGCCATCGCGCGGGCCAGGTCGAGGCGCTTCTGGAGGCCGAACGGCAGTTCCCCGGGGCGGCGGTCGGCCACCTCCGCGAGACCGACGGAGTGCAGCAGCCGCGCGACGTCGGCCCGGTCCCGGGCGGTGATCCAGCGGCGGGTGCACAACACGTTCTCCGCGACGGTGAGTTCGGAGAAGACCTCGGCGTGCTGGAACGTGCGGCCGATGCCCAGCCGGCGCCGCGCGGTCGCCCTGGCCTTCATCAGCGGGCGGCCGTCGAAGTCGGCGGTCCCGCTCACCCTGCCGTTGCCGGTCAGCCCCGACAGGGCGTTCAACAGGGTTGTCTTTCCAGCCCCGTTGGGCCCGATGACCCCCAGGATCTCGTTCTGACGGAGGGACAGCGAGGCGTCCTCCAGGGCCTTGAGTCCGCCGTAGGAGACCGACACATGCTCCAGATTCAGCAGGACGGGTCCGTCGTCGGCGGCCCGGGACGGGAGCGGCAGCGGCGAGAGGTCCGCCGAGGCCTCGGGGGCGGCCGACGGGCCCCGGGCGGCGTCCGGGCGCCTCCGCGCGCGCCGCAGCAGGCTTCGCGCGGGCGCCGCGAGGAACGGAACGACTCCCCCCGGGAGGAAGAGGAGCACCGCGATCAGTACGAGGCCCTGCACGACCGGCTGGGGCAGTCCGACGGCGGACGAGAGCGAGGGGTTCCAGGTGAGGTAGACGCCGCCGGCCACGGCGCCGAGGATGGTGCCGACCCCGCCGAGCACGCACGCCGCGATCAGTGAGATGCCGAAGTTCAGCGAGAACGGATCCGGGCTCACGAACCCGGTGAGCAGACCGAGCAGCACGCCCCCGAAGCACGCGCAGGCCCCGCTCACCGCGAACGACAGCGACGACTGCGCCTCCGGCGCGATGCCGATCGTACGGGCCGCCAGGGGATGCGACTTGGCGGCCACCAGGCGCATCCGCAGCCCCGATGCGGCGGCCGGCACGGCCAGCGTCAGCACCACGGCGGCGGCCCCGACCGCGAGGTACTGGGAGTCGGCACTGCCACCCAGGAGGGTGCCCAGGCCCAGGGCGCTGCGCAGCTGGATCACCGGCACTCCCTGGTCGCCGCCGGTCACGCTGCTCCAGCGGTTGACCAGTTCCAGGGTCACCGTGGTGAACGCGAGGGTCAGCAGGGCGATGTACAGCATCGAGAACCTGGCACCCGCGTACCCCAGGAAGCCGCCCAGGACGGCACCGGCGGCGACGGCACCGAGCACCACCGCTTCCAGGGGCCAGTCGTGGCCACTGCCGTACGCGGCGAAGTAGGCGCCGATCGCGAAGAACGCGGGGTGGCCCACCGACCAGATGCCTGACCAGCCGGCGAGCAGGCCGACCGACAGCACGACGATCGTGTACACGGCCGCGAGCCCCACCGAGTACATCTGGTACGCGGGGATCGCCCCGGAGGCCATGAACGCCATGAGCACCGCGCCGGCGGCCGGGCCCAGGGCGGCCTTCGCCAGGAGGGAACGGTTGAAGACCATGAAATGCGACCCCTCAGACCCGTTGGAAGGTGCGGGTGCCGAACATGCCCTGCGGACGGATCAGCAGCACCAGCACGGTGAACGAGAACACGAACGTGTCCCGGAAGCTGGCGGAGACGTAGTTCGCCGCCAGGTTGTCCAGGACGCCGATGGTCAGTCCGCCGAGGACGGCGCCGTACATGCTCGTCAGGCCGCCGAGGAAGATGCCCGCGAAGGCCCGGAACAGGGGGGCGACGAGCGCCGTCGGCACCAGTCCGGAGCGTGGCGCGTACAGACAGGCGGCGAGCGCGGCGAGACCGAGGCCGAGCGCCCAGGAGATCCTGGCCAGTCGTTGGGCGCTCAGCCCGACCACGTTGGCGGTGTCCGCCGACTCGGCCACGGCGCGCATGGCCGAGCCGAGCGTGGTACGGGAGAACAGATAGCCGACCAGCGCCATCGCCACACCGGCGACGGCGATCGTCACCAGGCTCTGGACCGGTACCGCCGCGCCCGACCAGCGCACCGTCCCGTCGACCAGGTTGGGAAAGGCCTTCGGCTGATCGCCCCAGATGGATCCGGCCATGCTCTCCGCGACCAGGGACACGCCCATCGTCACGACGAGCGCGGAGAACAGCTGCCCCTGTCCCAGCGGCCTGATCACCGCTTCACGCACCACCAGACCCGCCGCCACGGTGATCACGACGGCGGCGATGACACCGAGCGCCATCGCCACACCGCGATCATGGAGCGAGACCGCGACGTACAGACCGAGTGTCGCCAGCGAGGCCATCGCGAAGTTCACGACATCCGTGGCCCGGTAGATGATCACCAGCCCCAGACCCATGAGGCCGTACACGGCTCCACTGGCCACACCGCTGACCAGGACAAGCAGGAACTGACTCACAGTCCCTCCTTCGGGGAAGAGCGCTTTCGCGCCATGCGTGCGTGAACCATGACCACCTCACGGTGCGGCGGGTTAAAGTGAACTCAATTCAGTACGCTAGGCACTCCGGTGCCGGACGGGCAAGCCTCGTGCACGGGATTTGCGCCCGAGCGTCCGACCGGGGCTCAGTGCCCGACGACCGTCGGTGTCTCCGCGAGTGCGGTCAGTGCCGCTGCCAGGCCGAACACCAGGGCGGGCGCCAGGCCGCCCGCATAGGCTCGCCGGTACAGTCCGCCAGCGTCGGCGCCGGCCGCGAGCAGCCCGGGTACGGGACGCCCCCCGGCCGAGTGCGCGGAAAGGGCGTGAGCCCGCCGGTCGATCAGCAGGCCGCCGAACGTGAACGTGATCGCCGGGACCGCCTCGACGACGTAGAACGGCGGTTCGTCGAGTGGGCGGCGGTCGAGCGAACGGCCGGGCGTCGTCGCGCCGTTCGAGCCCGTGGTGGCGTTGAACTCCTTGATCCGGTCGCGGATCGTGGCGCCCGGATAACCCCACTCCTCGGGCATCGACGCGAAGTCCTCCAGGCTGTCCGCCACCGCGCTGCGGGCGCCCGCGCGATGGCACAGCTGGAACTTGTCGACGCCGGGGATGCCCTCCACGTATGACGCGCTGATCCACTCGCGGTGCACCCGGGCGTCGGCCACCAGCAGGCCACGGGCCCCCGGCCGTTCCAGCAGAGCCATGGTGGTCAGATGGTCCCCGACGGTCTCGTCGACGAAGCGTTCGCCCGTGGTGTCGAACAGGAGTGCGTGCTCGCTGTAGTAGAGCGCGAGGTCGACAAATCGCGCCGAGTCGGCCAGCGAGACGCCCGCCGGCATCAGATGCCCGTAGAACCCCGCATCCTTCTTGCCGAACGCCGCGCCCGCGCCGCGCCCGAGCCTGAGGCCGTCGCCCCGACTGTGTGGATTGGCCCGCAGCCCGATGTCCGCGGCCTGGGGGTGGACGTGCTCCGCGAGCAGGCTCGGATCCCCCTGGAAGCCGCCGGTGGCGAGCAGGGTCCAGGTGGCCTCGATCCGGCGCGACGATCCGTCGGGCAGAAGACAGTCCGCTCCTTTGACCACGCCGTTCTCCGTGACGAGGGAGCGGGTCCGGGTGCCGGTCAGCACTTCCTGACCGCGGTCGCGGATCAGCCGTTCGCACGTGTCGAGGTAGTGGTTGGTGTCGACCTGATGCCCGCGGCCGAAGCCGAGCACGGGTACCGGCGGCCTGCACTCCACGCCGAGCGACCGGATCCACGCCACGCCGTCCGCGAACCCGTTCACCAGGGCGGCGGCCAGTTCGGGATCGCCGTCCGGGTTGACCCGGCGCAGCTCCTCCAGGGTCGGGGCGGTCCATACGAAACCGGCGAAGCGGGCGGAGCCGCCGGGGCGTTCCGCCTTCTCCACCAGCACTACCGAGCCGCCCTCGGCGGCCACGCGAGCGGCGGCCGACAGACCGGCCATGCCGCCACCTATCACCAGCAGATCCACTGTCTCCGCACCCATAGCGGGTCCCACCGCCTTCGTGTCGCTGACTGGAAGAAGACGCTAATTGAACTCACTTCTGGAGTCGAGAGGCTGGTCGACATGCGATGCGGCAGCAGGGGTTTCGGCCGGACGGGACGGGAGCGGCGGGAGCGGGCGGGCCGACGGCGGCGGGGGAGTGGCGGGAGCGGTGGACGGGGGATCGGTCGTATCGGTCGCTTCCCATGGCTGGCCGACGCTCCCTCCCCGTGTTCGAGGTACGCCCACCGCGACTTCCTGGCTGACGTGGCTGCCGACGCAGCCGATCACGGCGAACGCCTCCGCAGGTTGGCCCGCCGCGGAGCGCGTCCCACTCCGCGGCGGGATCGGCTTCGCCCGGGAGCGCCCTGCACATCAGTCCGATCCATTGACAGGGGCATCCACTGCCTCCAGAGTCATACTGAATTCAGTTCACACTGGAGGGCTCATGGCTGTCGAAGACGAGATCCAGTTCGAGCGGGACGGTCATGTGGCGCGGGTCTGGCTGAATCGACCGCACAAGAAGAACTGTGTGACCGTGCCGATCCTCGACCGCCTCGACAAGATCATCACCGAGGTCGACGAGGACCCCGAACTGCGCGTGCTGGTTCTGCGAGGGCGGGGCAACACCTTCTGCTCCGGCTTCGACCTGGACAGCCTCAAGGCCGACTTCATCGGCCGGTCCAACGCCATCGACGTCGCTGTGAAGTCCGCGAAGGTGTGCGACCGGCTGTATTCGATGAAGACCCCGTCGATCGCCGTCCTCGAAGGCCATGTCACCGCGGGCGGCTTCGAGCTGATGATCTCCTGCGACTTCGCGATCGCCGCGGACGACGCCCTGATCGGCGACTTCCACATCCGTCGGGCGCTGTTCGGCGGCGCGGGTCCCATCTACCGCGTGCCGCGCATGATCGGCGTCCGCAAGACCAAGGAACTCATGCTCACCGGCAAGCTGCTCACCGGTGTTGAGGCCGTCGGGTTCGGCCTCATCAATTCCTCGGCGCCCGCGGACAGGCTCGACGCCACGGTCGAGGAGTTCGCCGGCCAGCTCATCGACAAGAGCTCGTTCACCATGTGGGTCACCAAGATGACGATCGACCGGAGCCTCGACGCCGATATCCAGTCCCTGATGGTCATGGAGCATCTCGCGGTCGGCGTGATCCTCAACTCCGACGACGCGGCGGAGGGCGTCGCGGCCTTCCTGGAGAAGCGGGAGCCGAAGTGGAAGGGCCGCTGAGCGTCGACGGCCGGCTGTACGACTCCTGGTGCGCCGGGTGTCGTGTGGCCCGTGTGGCCGTGTGTCCCGCAGATCCGGCGGCCCTCGCCGGGGGCCGGGCCGAACCGGTCGCCCTTTCGGACACGGACACGCTGGGGACGTGGACGGTGCGGCGGTCGGCGCCCGAGCCGCCGCCCGCCCGCCGTCCCCAACGCCGGACCGCGACTGCCACGGCTACGGGTCCGAACGGCGTACGACGGCAGCGACGCGCGGCAGGGAACGCCGAAGCGCTGTTCACCGAACTCGGCCTGGCGTAAGCGTCGTTCGTCACTGTGCGCTACGGATGCGCGGCGGACGTGGCCCTGGCCGTCGGCTTCGAGACCGGTGAGCCAGGGCGTCGCCGAGGCTCGTCACCGGCCGTCGTCACGGCGTTCACGGAAGGCCGGGAAGGCGTGACCACGCTCCTCTCACGGGCATCGGCCGTTCTTCGGTTCGCACCCGAATTGAATTTGGGTCTACTCCCAGACGGCCGGACGATGACCGGCACGTCCGTGAAGCAGGGGATGAGGCGATGGCAAAGGCCCGGACAGCGGATCCGGAGGAGGGTCCCAGGTCGAGGCGCGGCGCGATCCTCGTGGCCGCCGTGGAACGCTTCGGGGAGGACGGCTACGAGAACACCAAGTGGTCGGAAGTGGCCGACCGGGTCGGCATCGGGCATACCGCCCTTTACCACTACTTCGAGTCCAAGGCCCACTGTCTGCTCACCATCATGCGCCTGGAACTGCAACGCTCCCACGACCAGTTCGTCGAGGCCACGACCGATGAGAAGGACCCGGTGGAGGCGGTGCGCGCGGCGGTCCGGTCCGCCTTCGGGGTGACCGAGCAGGAGATCCGCCAAATGCGTATCCTCCAGGCCAACATGTCGCTGCTCGCGAGCCCCCGGAAGTCCAGGCGCGAGGAGGCGGAGCGCGTCGCGGCCCGTCAACTGGTCCATATGGTTGAGCGGGACTGGACGAACCTGCTGATGCGGGGCATGGCGAAGGGCGCCTTCCCGGTCCGTGACGCACACACCGTCGGTCTCGCGGTCCTCGGCATGATCGTCAGTGTCTGGCGCTGGTACCGCCCGAACGGAGTGATTCCCCTGCCGGAGATCAGAGAGGTGTTGGAGGGATGCGCCGTGCGGATGGTCGCGGAGTAGCTCCTCGACTGCGAGGAAACGGTGGCCGTGGGCTCCGGCCCCTGTGGACGGCTTCTGTCACGCCCGCTTGGGCACCTTCTTGGCCAGGGCGTCCGCGCGGAACTTCGCGGCGCCGTTGGTGACTTCGTGCGAGCAGGCCACCGTGAGGACATAGCCGGTCCCGCGTTCCTCCAGCGCGGCTTCGGATTGCCGCCGCAGACCTCGTCCCCAGCGACCCAGGCGGCCCGGTGGCCGGCGTCCAGGACCTGAGTTCTAGTGGTCGTTGCAACACCTCAGCTCAGAGGTGGCAATGGACTTCGAGATTCATGGTGGCCGGAGGCCTCAGGGGAACAGACCGCTGGTCCGAGAACGGGAGACATACTTCCGACTTGTGGATCAAGGAATGAGCTTCGCCGAGGCTGCCAGGACCGTCGGCATCAGCACCCGCACCGGCGAGTGATGGCGCAACGGACGAGGCGCATCGGGTCGGATCAAGGCATATCCACCGATCAACGCGGCACCCGTCACTGAACCGACCGACCCCTCGCGCTATCTGCGCGAAGCCGACCGCGTGCACATAGCCGACCGGCTACGGGAGAAGGCCACCATCCGGGCGATCGCCGCCGAGCTGGGCCGAAGCCCGTCGACGATCAGCCGCGAAGTCCGCCGCAACCGCACCGCCCTGGCCAACGGCCGCTGGCGCTACCGTCCCTTTGCCGCCCAGCGCCGAGCTGACGCCCGGCGGCCTCGCCCCAAGACCGGGAAGATCGGCCAGAACCCGGAACTGCACGACTTCATCCAGTCCCACCTGGCCCTGCGCTGGAGTCCCGAGCGGATCTGTCACGCTCTGCGCAGGCGCTTCACCCATCGGCCGGAGATGCACGTGACCCACGAGACCATCTACCAGGCCCTATACGTCCAAGGCCGCGGTGAACTCCGCCGCGAACTAACCCAGGCTCTGCGCACGGGACGTGCCATCCGCCGTCCTCACCGCCTGGCCGACCGGCGTCGCTCCCGCGCCGTCAAGAACATGGTCATGATCAGCGAACGGCCCGCCGAGGCAGCCGACCGCGCTGTCCCCGGGCACTGGGAAGGCGACCTGATCGTCGGCCCCAGCTCCCGCTCCGCGATCGCCACCCTGGTCGAACGCAGCACCCGCTACCTGATGCTGGTCCACCTGCCCGACGGCCACAGCGCCGCAGCCGTGCGCGACGCCCTCATCACCACCGTCAAAACCTTGCCGCCCCGTAGCACGCGGGCACGTCCCGCCGACCCGCACCCGCCCATCGCTCGCCTACTGTGCGTCGGTCAAATCGAACCGCCGCGTCACCGCTAAGGTGGCCACGAGGTCTCCGGTGTCTGGTTCTTCTTGGTCGATGAACCCTTACCGGAGACCTCACTCCTTCCCGATCAGGACACGCCGCCGCTCAGCTCACTCAAAACACGCCCTAGTCGCGCTTGGGCCAGATGAGGCCCTGATCGGTCCAGATGACACCCTTGTTGCGGCAGAGGCAGAAGGGGTGGCCGATGGGGTCGGCGTAGACGCGGAAGCCGTAGCCGTCGGGGCCGGTGCAGTCCCGCTGCAGGGTCGCGCCGAGGGCCAGGACGCGGCGCTGTTCGGCCTCGATGTCGTCGACTTCGAAGTCGAGGTGGAACTGCTTGGGGTGCTCGCTGTCGGGCCATTGCGGGGCGCGGTAGTCCTGCACCTGGATGAAGGCCAGTTCGATCTCGCCGAACTGGATACCGGCCCAGTTCTCGTTACTGCCCTCCTTGACCGGGAGCCCCATCACCTCGGAGTAGAAGGCTGCCAGCTTCATCGTGTCCGGGCAATCGATGATGAAGTCGGTTAGTCGTAGCATCCCGCGATCTTGCCATAAGATCAAATGAGCCGGACTTTGAGACAGGCCCTAGGTCCGGTCCTAAGCCTTCAGCCTGTTACGCCGCCGTGGCGCCTCGCCTAACGTCCTCCGCATGGACACGACGGGCATTCTCGACGAGGCGCTCCAGCGACTGCACAGTTCAGGGCCGGAGCACCTTGGGCGGCTCACCAACCACGCGCCGATGGCCGTTGAAGCCCTGGCCGCGCATGGCCAGGC
This sequence comes from Streptomyces vulcanius, assembly GCF_042653945.1. Lineage (NCBI taxonomy): Bacteria > Bacillati > Actinomycetota > Actinomycetes > Kitasatosporales > Streptomycetaceae > Streptomyces > Streptomyces vulcanius. The sequence goes on from NZ_JBHSFK010000015.1 coordinate 79,202, forward strand.
CGGCTCGGTGCACCGGTGGCTCGACCTGTACGCGAGCAAGCTTGAGGAGTTCCCGTCCGGCGTCGAGCTGGTCACGAGCGCCAACTGGCGTTTGGCTCTCGGCGATGCGCGCCGCGCCGCCGACTGGATTGACTACTTCGGCCGTGAGATCGCCGAGCGTCCCTGGCGTGATGTGCTGACTGAGTGGTGGCCCCGTCTTCTGCCCGGCATGTACGGCGGCTCGACGCACCCGGTGATCAGGGTGGGCCACGCTGTGCGCACTCTTCTGACCGGTGAGGACAGCGAGCCGCGTCTGGTCGAGCTCGCCCACGGGCTCGGCTATTGGGCCGCCCGCTACCACCCCGTCACGGATGTCGCTCAGTTGCCCGGCGCCGACGGCGCGGCCGCGGCTCTGGACGCGGTGACGCCTATCGCCGAACGAAAGGACGGTTTCGACGCCCGGCTCGGCCGCGTCACGGGCCTGCCGGTCTGGGCGCCCGCGGTCACGGACGCGGATGAGGCGCACCGCTGCCTCAGCGAACTGGTGCGGGCGGCCACCCACCGCTACGCCACCCACGGCCACGGCGACGAGACAATGCTGGTCCACGCCGCCACGGCCCCGAACGCCGTCCTGCGTACCCTTCCCGCGCTCCCGCATGCCCTGTGGGTACCGAGCCTGCGGGCTGCCTGGACGGCATCTGCGGCGGTGACCGCGATGTACGCACCCCACGCCCCGGTCTCCTATACCCCGCAAGGCACCTTCACCCCGGAGGAAGTCTTCGAACGGGCCCTGGCGCACGGCGACGAACACGTCATCAAGCTGACCGACACGGCCCTCGACATCGGCGACGAACGGGCCCTGGCTGCGGCATTGCGCTCCATCGAACTGAGCGATCCGCTGGCGTAGCCACTGCCATGAAACCTCAGGCCCAGATGCGCAGCGATGCGAGGGTGACGGCTGCCTGTGCCGGGACGGCTGGAGCATCCGCGCGAAGGTACCGTCCACCTCCCACCGACGGAAACGTGTGTGCAGCGTGGCCCACGGCCGTATCACTCAGGCACATCCCGCCAGGCCGTCCCAGTGCGGAATTTCCATACGATGCCGCACGGGCAGCAGCGGACGGATCACGGCCGGCCGGCGCAGCAACCGCCATTACCTGCGGCGGCGCCAGATCAAGCAGGTCACCGCGGATTCGTCGTGGCTTGTCGCAAAGACCGGACGTTGGTGGACGTGTACTCGTCCGCGACGGTGAAGACGCTGGCGCGGCGCGGGCATTCCGCTTCCTCCCCACCTCGTCCCTCCTGGAAACCCTCCAGGACCTTCGCCCAGTGGTACCGATAGAAAGTTGCCACACCGGCAAGATTGCCAATCCGGCATTATTTGCCTACGGTGGCTGACATGACTGAGGGAGACGACGCCCGCGTCGGGCTGCGGGAGCGCAAGAAGCGGGAGACCCGCGTCGCACTGAGTCAGGCCACGATCGGCCTCTGCGTGCAGCGAGGGTGGGACAACGTGACGGTGGAGGACATCGCCGCCGCAGCGAACGTGTCTGTGCGCACCTTCCGCAACTACTTCTCCAGTAAGGCCGAGGCGATCGCAGCCGGCCACCTGGAGCGCATGCGGCGGATCGCCGACTCACTGCGCGCGCGGCCGGCCACCGAGCCCCTGTGGGACTCGATCGCCCATGCCGTGCAGGCCCAGTTCGTGCCGCAAGGCGACACCGTGGGGTCTCCCCGCGACCGGCGCTGGACGGACGGACTGCGGCTCATGCTGGCCGAACCGGCCCTGCAGGGGGAGGTCGTCAAGGCGAACGCGGCCGCACAGGAGGAGCTGGCGAAGGCGATCGCCGAGCGCACCGGTACCGACGTCACCCGTGACGTGTACCCGCAACTGGTTGCTGCGGTGATCGGGGCGAGCAGCGCCGTGGCCGTGGAGCACTGCCTGCGCGCGGACCCGCCTGCCCCGCTCGCCCCGACGCTGCGCGAGGTGTTCGACCGGGTCGCCGCGGGCCTTCCCACTCCTTGAAGAACGCGTACGAACCGAACCGAACCGGACCGGCCGGGCCGGGTGCCAGGCCGGGCCGGTCCGCCCTTCCTCCATCCACGTAAGACTCCACTCATGTAAGAGGGGACACGCTGGTGATCACTGATGTCGTCATAGTCGGCGGCGGCCCGAACGGGCTGATGCTGGCCTGCGAACTGGCCCTGGCCGGGATCCGTCCGGTCGTGCTGGAAAGCCTGCCCGCGCCGAGCGAGGAGCCGAAAGCGAACGGACTGCTCGGCCAGGTCGTGAAAATGATCGACCGCCGGGGGCTGCACGAGCGCCTCAGCGGGGTGCCGGGGCCGCCGCAGCCGAACTCGGCCTACTTCATGTTCGCCGCGATGGGCCTGAACCTGAGCCTGCTCCAGGACAGCCCGATCTACGGCCTTCCGGCGCCGCAGCAGCGCATCGTCCAAGTCCTCCATGACCGGGCCGTCGAACTCGGGGTGGAAATCCGGCGGGGGCACGAGGCCGTCGGCCTGTCGCAGGACGACCAGGCGGCGACTGTGGACGTCGCGGGGACGGACGGGGCATACCGGTTACGCGTCCCTTACGTCGTCGGGGCGGACGGGGCACGCAGCATCACGCGCAAACTGTCCGGCATCGGTTTCCCCGGCGTCAGCTATGACCGCAGGACCACCCGGACGGCGCATGCGAACGTACCGGCGGCATGGGTGGATCCCACGACCGGCGCCCTCGACGTGCCCGGCTACGGACCCGTCCTGCCGTTCCTGCCCCACCGCACCGAGCACGGCGGATTCTCCTACGCGCCCTTCCCCGGCCACCCGCCGCTGATCAGCACCACCGAGTGGGACCAGCCCGAGACCGAGACGCCGATCAGCCTCGACGAACTCGGGGCGAGCATCCGCCGCGTACTCGGCGCCGACCTGCCCCTGAGCCCGCCCGTCGGCGAGGGACCACATGTGCTGCGCCGGTTGACAGGCGGCAACACCCGAGTCGCCGAACACTTCCGGGACCGCCGCGCGTTCCTCGTCGGCGACGCGGCCCACGTCTACGCCTCAGGGGGCGGCCCCGGGCTCAACCTCGGCCTACAGGACGCGGTCAACCTTGGCTGGAAACTCGCCGCCGCCATCCACGGCAAGGCCGGGCCCGAACTGCTCGACAGTTACGAGGCCGAGCGCAGGCAAGCCGCCCACCGCATGGTCGTCAACGCCCAGGCACAGTCCGCGCTGACCGCCCCGGGCAGCGACGTCACCGCGCTGCGCGAACTGTTCACCGAACTCCTCGGCCACCCGAACACCATCCAGCACCTCGCCGACCTCACCGCGGGCACCGACGTCCGCTACGCCATGGGCGGCCCCGACACGCACCCCCTGGTCGGCCGGTTCGCGCCGGACATGGAACTGCGCACCCCCACCGGGACGGTCCGGCTGGCGGAACTCACCACAACGGCCCGGCCCCTGCTGCTCGACCTGACCGAAGACGCATCGGCTGCGCAGACGCTCGCACACTGCCACGACCGGGTGGACATCGTCACCGCACAGCCCCAGCACCCCGCCCCCGCGGCCACCGCTCTGCTGCTGCGGCCCGACTGCTATGTGGCATGGGCATCAGCCGCCACCCACCCCGACCCGGCCGACCTCGACGCCCTCCGGACGGCCACCCAGCGGTGGTTCGGCGTCACTGAACCTGCCGCTGCGAGTCGGAACCCCTCAGAACGGCATGAGGGTCGTTGAGGCCGCCAGCAAGTGGGAACGTCCTGGTGCTCCCCCCGCTCCAAGCGACCCGTCGGACAGGCTTTGGCTGCCACGTGTCTGGACGGCCGGCGCGGTTGGCGGGATGCCCAGCGCGTCCGGGGAAGTTCCCGTGTCGCTGGCGCTGATGACCAGCCGGTCCCCCGCCAGGCATCGTCGCTGACCGCGTCGAAGCGGGCTGTGTCGATGCCGGACCGCATCACGCGCAGCGCCTCGCGATGAACGAGCACGACGTCCGCCGGGTGCAATCCGTCCACGAGTATGAGTTCACGGACCGAGGTGCCGTCGCCGTCCTGATTGATCACCGCCCGATCTTTCCCTGAGCGATGTCCACGCCCGTGGAAAGCGGCTGACGGCAGAATCTGCCCAACCCCTTTTGTTCGGACATGCACTAGCGGTGTGCGAGGCCGTCGATCATCAGGGCGAGGGTGAAGTCGAACCGGTCGTGTCCCTCGCCCGCGGTGAGTTCGGCGGCGTGGCGGGTGGTGTGGGGGAAGGTCTCGGCGGGCAGGGCGGTGAGCCGGTGCAGCAGTTCGTCGCGGTCGAGGACCCAGATGGCGTCATCATGCGCCGACCGCTGGCGCACGATCGATGCTTCGAGGCAGTAGGCGGCCACGTACAGCAAGAGGGCGTCGATGGCCCAGGCGGCGGCCTGCGGGGCGACACCGCCGGCGACCAGGATCGCCAGCATTCCTTCGCTGACGCGCAAGGTGTCGAGGTCGGTGGGGGCCATGGCGAGCGCGGCGCGGGAGATTCCGGGGTATTTGAGGTACTGGTCGCGTATCTGGGTGCACACACCGCGGATCTGCTCCCGCCAGGCCGCGGGGTCGGGTTCGGGCAGTACGAGCTCGGCGCACAGCCGCCCGATGAGCAGTTCGTCGAGGTCGGCCTTGTTGACCACGTGGGCGTAGAGCGAGGCGGGTCCGGTGTCGAGCGCGCCGGCCAGCCGACGCATGGTCAGTGACTCGTACCCCTCTGCGGCGATGACGCCCAGCGCGGTGTCGATGACCTGCTCCACGGTGATCGGGGCCGTGCGGCGCCGAGGCCTGGGGGCGGCTTCGGCCTCGGGATTCGGCGGCAGGTGTCGCGCCGCGCGTCGCTCTCTCGGGTTCACCCGGCCACTATAACTTGACACGAACGCCGTTCGTTCATAGAACAGTGTTCGTGAACATGGATGTGGAGCAGGATGTGGAGCAAGACGTGGAGCAAGACGTGGAGCAAGACGTGGACGTGACCGTGGTCGGAGCCGGGCCGGTGGGCCTCGTGCTCGCCGCGGAGCTGGCGCTCTGCGGGGCGAGGGTGCAGATACTGGAACGACGGGCCGAGCCGGACGAGGCGATGAAGGCCGGGTCGATCAACGTGCCGACGGCCGAGGCACTCGACCGCCGCGGCCTGCTTTCCGCCGCCGAACAGGTGCAACGAGAGATCCTCGAGAGGGTGGGGTCGTTCGCCCCCAAGGCCGACGACCAGCCGCCCGGTGGCGGCCGGCCAGCGCGCGAGTCGCGGTTCACCGGGCACTTCGCGGGAATGATCCTCGACGCCGACCTCGTGGACTGGGCCGATCCCGACCTCGCCGCGCACGCCGCGGTCGACGGAGCGAGGATGGTGCCGCAGCGTGAGCTGGAGGAGTTGCTGGCCGAGCATGTCGCGCGACTCGGCGTACCGGTGCGTCGCGGGGTGGAGGTCACCGCGCTCGAAGACACCGGCGACGGCGTGCTCGTCGGCACCACCGCCGGCACGGTGCGCACCGGTTGGCTGGTCGGGTGTGACGGCGGGCGCAGCACCGTGCGCCGCCTCGCGGGCATCGGCTTCCCGGGCACCGACCCCGAGCTCACCGGCCGCCTGGCGGTCGTCGACATCGCCGACCCGGAGAAGCTCGCGAACGGATGGGCGTGGTCGAACCGGGGGTCGTACCGCTACGGACCACAGCCCGGGCGGGTCGTCACCGTGGAGTTCGACGGCCCTCCCGCCGGCCTCCCCCACTCTCGGCTTCGCTCGAGCGGGGGGACCCCCATGCGCCGGGGGACCCCCACGGCGCCGGTCACCCTCGAGGAGTTGCAGGCCAGTCTGCGCCGGGTCTCGGGCACCGACGTCACACTGACCGCGCTGCGCGGCGCCGCGACCCGTTGGACCGACAACGCCCGCCAGGCCGCGACCTACCGGTCGGGGCGGGTGCTTCTGGCCGGCGACGCCGCGCACGTGCACTCGCCGTTCGGCGGCCAGGGGCTCAATCTAGGGGTCGGCGACGCGATGAACCTCGGCTGGAAGCTCGGTGCCGTGGTCGCCGGATGGGCACCCGACGGGCTGCTCGACACCTACGACGCCGAGCGTCGTCCCCTCGGCGCCTGGGTGCTGGACTGGACGAGGGCCCAGATCGGGGTGATGCGCGGGGACGCCAAGTCGGCCGCCCTCCGGGAGGTCGTCGCCGATCTGCTGAGCACTCGGGCGGGCACCACCTACGCGGTCAAGAAGCTCTCCGGCGTCACGCAGCGCATCGACCTGCCCGGTGACCATCCGCTGGTCGGCCGGTTCGTCCCCGACCTGTCGCTGACGGACGGCTCCCGTCTGGTCGACCACGGTCACGGCGGCGAGTTCCTGCTGCTCGACCGCACCCCGGACCGGGCGTTCGCCCGCCTCGCCGCAGCCTGGGCCGGGCGGGTGAGCAGCGTGACCGACGACCACGCGACGCCGGTGGTGGTGTTGGTACGCCCGGACGGGGTGGTCGCCTGGGCCTCCGACACCACCGACACCGCCGCCGTCACCGGCCTCGAAGCCGCCCTGCACCGCTGGGCCGGCGCGCCGTCGTCCTCACCCGCGCACGAGCCGGTGGGCTGAACCCCAACGCGCAGACGCGTCCTCAGGCCTCATGACTGGTCCTGTTCAAGTAGTCGGACTTCGGCTCGGCGTTCCTGGACAGTTGCTGGACGCGGCGCCTGGGGGGTGGTGTTCTCGGTCGTCGGCCGTTGGACGGATTCACCGGGGGACGACCAGCTGCTCGAAGTCCCTAGCCGGCGCATCAGCTCCCCGACCCGCTGCCGCGCGGCCGTGTCCACGGCCACGACGCCGACGATCCCCACCCGGCCCACGCTCCGGCCGCGCCTACGCCGAACCGGTCGGCGGTCCGCTCGACGGTCTACTCCTCTCCGAACTACCAGCTGACGCCGTACGTTGTTCCGATGACCGATTCTGTGCCGCCCGGCGGCGCTGTCCTTGATGCGGATGAACTGGGCGCTCGGTGGGCGGAGGCCTGGCGGCCGGAACAGGTCGCGGAGCGGTTGGGCGGCGTCAGCGCGCCCTGGTGCGTCGTGGCGGGGTGGGCGCTGGATCTGTTCCGCGGCGGGCAGTCGCGGCTCCACGGTGATCTGGAGATCGCGGTGCCCGCGGCGGGGTTCGCGGAGATTCGGGACCGTCTCCCCGAGTACGTGTTCGACGCGGTGGGCTCGGGACGGGTGTGGGCGAGCGCAGGAGCTGAGGTGCTCGCGGCCACGCACCAGACCTGGGTGCGGGATCCCTCGAGCGGACAGTTCCTGTTCGATGTCTTCCGCGAGCCACACGAGGGCGGGACGTGGATCTGTCGGCGCGACGAGAGCCTGCGGCTGCCGTACGACGCGATCATCGAGCGGACCGCGGACGGCATTCCCTATCTGGTGCCGGAGCTGGTGCTGTTGTTCAAAGCGAAGGAGGCACGGTCCAAGGATCATGCGGACTTCGACGAGGTTCTACCGCTGTTGAGCCAGTCGCGGCGCGACGTTCTCAGAGGGTGGCTGACGCGCGTGCATCCCGGACATCCCTGGCTGGCGGAACTGGCGGGGCAGTGACGCGGACCCTGCCTGTGGAACGCCACGGACAAGCGCGCCAACTCGCCAGCCCCGTCTACGACTTCACCGACAGCGCCGCCCCCCCCCGGGACGTCGCCGACGCGCCGACCCGGTCACCGCGGACAGCCTGTACTGGCTGTTCGTGCCGGCCCGCCGGGTCACCGTCCCCCGTCCCCCGACCGCCGTCGCCGCCTCGGTGCGGCAGGACACCACCCGACATGACGGCGGACGACGCCACCGCCTGGGTCCCGGCGGGCCGATGCCCCGGAAGGACGGCGTGGTCCCATCCACGGCTTCGTCGACGGCAAGTGGTACACGGTCGGCGACAAGAACGAAGCCGGGCAGGCCGTCATCTCGGTTGCCGTCTACGACCCGGCGACCGACGCCTGGCCGGGCGATGCCGCCACTCCCGAACGACACGCCGTACACCGTTCAGCCGGTGCCGGTCTCGACGAAGGTCACCAGAATTGCGGTGGAGGGCTGTCGGCTACTGCTCACCCAGACTGGTGGCATGTTGATCCACCTCGATGTCCGAGCGCTGTAAGCCGGTGAATCGTGTGGGCCGGAAAGCCCGGAGGAGGTCTTGTTCCTGGTCGGTTGTGATCTCGGCCGCGACCAGGCGTCCCAGAATCGGCGCCAAGGTGACCCCGCTGTGCGAGACGAGGCAGTAGACGCGGGACTGCGCGGAGGCATAGCCGGCGACGGTGTGGCCGTCCGCGGGCAGTGACCGGAAGCCGACGCGCAGGTCGATCTGCGGTGCCCGGCTCGGGTCGGTCAGCAGTGCGGAGAACCGCCGGGCGAGGGTGCTCGCGATGTCCCCGTCCGCGGACGGAGGGTCTGCCGGATCGACGTCGGCGTTCAGATCGAGAGCCTGCAGGACGGTGTGCCCGCCGGCTGCGGGGCGGAGGTTGAGGCCGGGGCTGTGGATCACACAGCGCAGGTCGAGTTCCGGTGACCTGGCGTACCCGAGTAGACCGACGGCCTGCGCTCCGCGACCGGCATCCGTCGCCATGGGGACGTGAATCCCGGCCCGTGCGGCGAGCCGCTCTGTCCAGCGGCCTGCCGCCAGGACGACTCGATCGCTCCTGCAGACCTTGCCTCCGGCCAGGGTGACGGACACTCCATCAGGCCTGTCGTCGACGGCCACGACCTCGCCGATCGCGCACTCGGCTCCGTGCTGCTCGGCGTCCGCCAGTAAGTTGCCCACGAAGAGATCCGGCAGCACGTATCCCTCGCTGGGGAAGTGTGCGATGGACGTGACGGCAGCCGGGATCCGGAGGTCGCCCGCGATCCGCGTTGCTCCGCCAGGCGTGACCCAGCGTGCGGGGTAGCCGAGGGACTGCAGTCGTTCCACGTTGCGGGCGAGCCGCTGCTCGCTGGCGGCGTCCGCCCACTGCAGGGCCCCGCTGGGGAAGTACGACGGCGCGCCGCGCAGTTGCCCGGCGAGCCTGGCGTGCTCCTCCATCCCTGCGAGGTTCAGCCGGTGGTAGTCCGGGTCGGGCTTCCGGCTGGAGTTGGTCCAGGCGAAGGTGGTCGCGGTCGTACCGGTGCCGGGTCCCGACTGATCGAGCAGGAGAACGTCCTCGCCGGCGACGGCAAGCTGCCTCGCGACGCTCACGCCCAGCACGCCGGCACCGATGATGATGACCTTCATTGCTTACCCACTTCCTCTCTGGCAGCGACACGCTGCTCACCTGGCCGGGACGGGAAGCTCCAGGAAGAACTCGGCGGTTCCCGGACGGACGAGGGTCGTGACCACCTCGACGGTGCTTCCGTCATCGGCGCGCAATTCCCTGCGCCTCATCAGCGCAGGCGTTCCGATCTCGCTGTGCAGCAATGTGGCGTCGTGCTCATCGAGGGTCACCGGGTCGAGATAGAGCCGGATCGCGTCGATCGGTACTCCTCTGCGCTGGAGATACGGGAGGGTGACGAGGTCTTCGAGGTTCTCGTTCAGCAGGTCCGGGGCAACCGCGAAGAGAACGACATGCCGTTCGACGGACTGTGGCTCCTCGCGTACGTCGAGCTTGCGGCGGACCAGTTCCACTACCGCCGTGTCGGCTGAGGCGCCGGGGATCGCCAGGACGGCGTCGGCGGCCCTGACGATCCGCGCGGAAACGACCTCGTGTCTGCCCGGTGCGCCCTTCGCGGCTGCTGCGGGGGTGACGAAGTTGAGCAGATTGATCTGCCGCGTCACGTCCGCCACGAACGTTCCGTGGCGGCGTCGGCGGATCGCCAGTCCCGCCTCCGCCAGGTCGTTGAGGACCCGTTGGGCCGTGGCGCGGCTGACGCCGTACTGGGTGGAGAGGTCCATCTCGGTCGGCAACCGCGAGCCGGGGGGCAGGTTCCCGGCCCGGATCTTCGCTTCGATCTCTCGCCTGATCTGTACGTAAAGTGGAACGGGCATGCTTAGACCGTACATTCGGCCAATTGACCGGTCAATAGCGGCTTCGCCGCTGCGGGCGGGCCGCTCGGGCGGGGCGTGGCGGCCGACGATGCTGCCGGCCTGCGCCGCAACAGTGGCTGCCGCGCCGATGAGCAGGTCGGTGAGGGGAAGCAGGAGGGCGAAGCAGGAGGGCGAATCCGCTCACGCGGCCTGCGAGGGCAGCCGTTGGCACGAGCCCGATCACGGACAGGGGAGACGCGTCCCGCATCACACGGCGGCAACGGGCTTTCGGCGACCCGTGCGGTACTTCGCACTGCGCGGGCGTATGCCGAGAGCCTGTTGCCCTGGTGCTGTCTACCGCGCGGTTCCGAAGTCCTGGGTCCAGTAGCTGCCGGGCTGTGCCAGTCCGACGCCGATGTCCTTGAACGCACAGTTGAGGATGTTCGCCTTGTGGCCGGGGCTGGACATCCAGCCCGCCATGACCTGCTCGGGTGTGGCGTAACCGTAGGCGACGTTCTCGCCGTAGGTGCTCCAGTTGTAGCCGGCACGCGTGATCCGGTCGCCGGGGGAAGACCCGTCGGACCCTGTGTGCGACATGTTCTGGTGAGCTGCCATGTCCTCGCTGTGTGCCTGTGCGGCCTTGGCCAGGACCGCGTTCAGCGTCACGGGCGAGCAACCGATCTTGCTGCGCTCGGCGTTGACGAGTTGAACGATGCGAGCGCTGGTTCCGGACGCCGGGGCGGCGGCGTTCGAAGTGCTGGGCGACGCGGGGGTCGCGGAGGCGGAAGCGGAGGCGCTGGCCTTCGGAGTGCTCGAAGGTGTGGTGGGCTTGGGCTTGGGCTTGGGCTTCGGCGTGGTGGAGTTCGGAGTGCTCGCAGAGGCGGTGGGCGTCTGTGATGCTGCAGAACTGTGCTCACTGTGCTCGGTGCCGCTCCAGCCGAGGCCCCGGTCGACGTGCCCGGCGCGATCCCGGGTGGCGTCGTTCCACCAATCCCCGGACGTGTTCTTCTCGGCACCGTAGAGGTGATGTCCTCCGCCGTCCCGCCAGTCGGTACAGGCCAGGGCGACGGATGGCACACCCACGATGCCCATGGTGACCGCAGCGATGACTATTCGCCGGTAACGTTCCTTTTTGCGATGCTTACCCATGCGTGACCTCACTCGGTAATCGCCGAGCGCCCTTGTCCGGCTGGCTCTGTGCGGACTCGGCTCCTGAACTGCGGAGACACCCGGCGGGTCGTCATTCTCAGGACGGTTTTACGCAGAGAGCAATGGCCTTTCGTACTACGTTGCTTCGTAGGTCTGGACGGCCCTTGCAATAGATGTGGGGGCGTGCTGCTCCGGGTTCTGCGCATGCCGAGGAGTTCTGTCACTCCGTCAGAAACACTCCGCCCGCAAGTTCGGGAGAAAGGCTCCGAGCGGTCGGCGTGAGTCGGGCCTGGCGTGATACGCGCGTATGCCAAGTCAGACAAATCCCATATGTCACCGGAGTGGCATCTACTATTGGGGACGCTTAGTTCTCCTGGCTGGTGTGACGGATGTCATGGAATCGCGACTTTCGTTTCCGGTTCGCGCTTCCTGTGCCACCCGTCAGGTTGCTTCGGCGCAGGATCCCGGACGACGGCGTCGGTGGCCGTGTCGACGGTCGCGCCATTAGACGGCGTTTGCACCCCTTTCGGGTGCTCTTCGGCCGACGCGAAGCGCCGTTCTGCTCTGTTCGCTCCCCGGCGATCTGTCCGATGCCCGCTGGGAGCTGGTCGAGCCGGTCCTGACTTCCTGGCGGGCCGAACGCCGCGGCCGCGGACTGGACATCGGCCGCCCGCCGGACCACGGCCTGCTCCTGGACGTCCTCCTCTACCTGGTGCTACCTCCCGTACGACTACCCGCACTGGAACACTGCCTAGGTCTACTTCGCTGGTCACGGCCGCGAGCGTGCAGGACTCCGCCGCCGGCCAGGCCCTCATCGAGAAGGTGGCCGCCGAGCACCCCACCGTCCGCAAGACCTGGACCGACGGCGGCTACCGCGAACACCTCGCCGAGCACGCTGCCACCCTCGGCATCGACCCCACCACCAGGGCTCGCCGAGAGCCCGTACGTGCCGCGCAGCGGGTGCGGAAAGGCGTACTTGAACGCGCGGGTGCCCATTCATCTGAACCCGGCCCTCTACGAAATGGAGGGGTTCCGTGTTCGGCCTAATTCGCTGAAGGACTTCGAGACGGCCGAGACGCGCTGTCGTGGGCGGCATGAGGAGCGCAGGTCACCGGGCTGGACTCATCTCCTGAGTCGCCTATTCGATCCGCGCCGAGAAGGCTTGGCTTGAACCACTCGATCCAGCGCGGATCGGCTGGTCGCATACCGGCGGCGCATCGGCACCCCACGCGGCAGCCGCACGCTCGGCCCGTTCCGTCAGGCCGATACTCGACGGCCTGCCCACCCTCGCCGACAAGGGCTACATCGGCGCGGGGTTCGGCATCCTCGTCTCGCTCAACGGCGTCTGGAAATGATCACTGCTGTGAAAGCGTCAGCAACCTCACGACCTTGGACAAAACGTCAACGACCCATTCCCGCCGGCGCGTTGGATGTAACTTCGTCAACATGAGTAACGACGTTCACATAGACCGTGCCCCGTCCTCCGGGGGCGGCATCCAGATCACGGTCAGTCTTTCCCCCACGGTTCTGGCGAAGCTCCAAAAGGACGGCTCCTGGACGGAGTCAATCAGCGAAGGCCAGGTCACCGGCGACGGCCCGGCCATCACCCAGATCGAGTTCAGGGTGCCGTAAGTCAGTTGCCCGCCCGGCTCCGAGCTCGCAACTGGCTCTGCCCGGTGGTGCCTTCGCAGGCGATGTCAGACGGAGGCGCCCTGCTTGGTGCGCGGGGCCTGGTTCTTGGCCACAATTCTCAAGACCCGTGGACGGGAGCCGTACCGACCCAGCGGTGGTAGGCGTCTACGTCGACGTTGCTGCCGCACACGATGGTGACTACGTGTCGGCCGACGAAGCGGTCACGGTCTTCGAGGATCGCCGCGATGCCCAGCGCGGCCGAAGGTTCGACGACGAGGCCGGCGTGGTCGAGGAGCATCCGCATACCGGCGATGATCGACGCCTCCTGGACCAGGACGGCGTCGTCAGCGACCAGGAGGAGGTCGTCCAGGACGGCCGGGATGGGACGCCGGCCGGCGACGCCGTCAGCGATGGTGTTGGTCGAGTCGGTGGTGACGACACGCCGCCTGCGCCACGAGTGCGTCATCGCCGGTGCGCCCAGCGGCTGGACGCAGATCACCTCGACTTCGGGTGCCAATGCCTTCACCACATGACCCACGCCGGTGGCCAGCGCCCCACCGCCGAGAGCAATCAGGACGGCGTCGAACGACGGCGCGGTGGCCACCAGTTCCAGGCCGATGGTCGCCGCGCCCTCGCAGGTCTCGATGTCCAGGCTGTCTTCGACCAGCCTGATGCCGTCGTACCGTGCGATGGCCGCCGCCCGCTCGCGAGCCATCTCGTGGTCGCCGTCCACCAGCTCCAACCTGGCGTCCAACGCGCGGATGCGATCAAGCTTGGCCCGAGTCGCAAAGCGGGATGCCACGACTGTGACATCGAGCCCCCGGCCGCGACCGGACCACGCGAGGGCTTGGCCAAGGTTGCCCGCGCTCGCGCACACCACCGCTGGCGAGCCATGGTCGGCGAGCAGGCTCGCGACCACCTCGGTGCCGCGGGCCTTGAAGCTGCGGACCGGATTCGCCGTTTCGAGCTTGATGCTCACCGTGCACCCGAGGCCGGGCTCCAGCGCCTCGCAGCGGTACAGCGGAGTGTCGAGAAAGACCGGGTCGATTACCCGGCGGGCTGCCCGGATCCGAGCAGTGTCGAGGCGCGTCTCCTGCACGACACAGCAGCGTAGCGCCACCGGCGCTGGTTCCATGAGCAACTGTGAGGAGTTGTGGGTCGGTTGAGGTGTGTCACGCTGCGGCCGGTTCCGCGGGGCGTTCGACGAGGTGACCGTTCTCGAAGCGGGCGCCGGCCCGGACGAGGGCGACGAGACGGGGTGCGGTGACCGCACGCCAGCACGGGCGCGCCTTCCCGACCCGCGCTGCTACGCGGGCCTGCTCGATGACCAGAAGTCGATCACTCGGGAAGGCGGCAAGACGGGAAGGCAGGAAGGCGGAAGGCGCACCTTGAGCAGTTGTCGGATGTGAGGGCCGCGTTTGTCGGCCGGAGTGTGTCTCGCCGGTCGCGGGGAGACACACTCGGCTCGTCAGCCGGTGTTCGCCCCTCGGTTCGACGCTGTCGATCGCCTCGGGGCGGGTGGCGGAATCACTCCTGGATCGAGGCCATGCCCATCGGGGTGTAGCGGTCTCCTGCCGCGGCTCCGACCGGAATCGCGGTGCTCAGTCCGGCGATGGTCGCGGGGTCGAGCGAGATGGCGGCGGCGGCGATGTTCTGCTCGAGCCAGGTGCGCCGCTTCGTTCCGGGGACAGCCGTGACTCCGTCCTGGGCGAGCACCCAGGCGAGGGCGAGTTGACCCGCCGTCACGCCGAGGTTGTCTGCCGTCGTGAGGATCCGGTCGAGAAGCGACAGGTTCTGTTCCAGGTTCGCGTCGGCGAAGCGCGGCGAGGTGCGACGGAAGTCATGGGTCGGCAGGTCGTGCACCGATCGCACGGCCCCGGTGAGGAAGCCGCGGCCGAGCGGCGCGTATGCGACGAAGCCGATTCCCAGTTCACGGACCGTGTCGAGCACGCCGTTGACTTCGACATTGCGGCTGAACAACGAGTATTCGGTCTGCACCGCCGACAGGGGGGCCACCGCATGCGCTGCCCGGATACTCGCCGGGGAGGCTTCGCTGATACCGAGGTAGCGAAGCTTTCCCTCCGTCACCAGATCGGCGAGGACGCCGAATGTCTCCTCGACCGGCACGCCCGGGTCGACGCGGTGCAGGTAGAACAGGTCGATGTGATCCGTGCCCAGCCGGCGCAGTGAGCCTTCCACGCACGCCCTCAGATAGTCGGGGCGCCCGTTGGGGCCGCCGACGATCTTCCCGGTCTCGTCGAGAGTGACGCCACCGCCCTTCGTTGCCACGATCAGTTCGTCGGGGCGGCCCTTGAGTGCCCGCCCGAGGAGTTCCTCGCCGCTGAAAGGACCGTACATGTCCGCGGTGTCGAACATCGTGACGCCCAGTTCGACCGCCCGGTGAACGGTCCTGATCGCCTCGGCCTCGTCCGGGGTGCCGTACATCGCGGTCATGCCCATGGTGCCGAGGCCCTCGACCGAGGCGACCAGGCCGCGCTCGCCGATTTTGTGTGTCTGCAGAGTCATGTCTCCACCTTGTGGTTGTGGCGGGATGGGTGGGGCGCCGTGCTGGTCCTCGCTCCGCCGGGGCGAGGAGGAAGCATTGGTCGGCGCCATCGGTGATCGTTTAGGTGCCGTCCAGGGGGCCGGGCGGGACCTATGCCCAGCGCAGGGCCTCGTCGCCGGGGAGCCGCGGCTGCCGCTCGAGCCAGGGTTCCTCGCCGTCCGGGTGTCCGATGTTCACCAGGAGTCGGCGAAGGCGCGCACCGAGGTCAGGTCCGACACGTCGAGCGGTCGGATGTCGAAGGCGCCGGGCAGGCCGGCGACGGCGTGGCGGGCCTTACCGGTGTGGCGTACCCCCAGCACGACGCGGGCCCCGGCACGAGCGAGCTCGCGTGCCGTGATCAGACCGAGGCCACGGCCGGCACCGGTGATCACCACCGTACGGCCGGTCAGGTCCGGGAGATCGTTCGCAGTCCAACTGGTCATGGATCTTGGCTCCGTGGTTCGTGGTTGTGGGTTCGCGGCGACCGGTGATCGCATCGCCAGTGAACTCGCCGCACCACGGGCGCTGGAAGGACACGCGCAACCACTGACTGGCAGGTCGTGGATAAGCCGCGCCGGATGACCAACGATGGGGACCATGGACCATACGTTCGACCGCTCTTCCCTGGGCGCCTTCCTGCGCACCCGGCGCACGGCGCTGCAACCGGAGGACGTCGGGTTGCGTCGCGGGCAACGCCGGCGCGCTCCCGGCCTGCGCCGCGAGGAGGTGGCGGAGCTGTGCACCATGTCCGCCGACTACTTCGCCAGACTGGAACGCGGCGACGGGCCCCAACCCTCGGAGCAGATGATCGCGGCCATCGCCCGCGGCCTGCGGCTGACCCCGGACGAACGCGATCACCTGTTCCTGCTCGCCGGCTACCGCACCGGCCGCCGTGACCTGCGGCTTCAGCATGTGAGCCCCGGACTGATGCGGGTCATGGACGGCTTGGCCGGCACCACCGCGCAGGTCATGGGCCCGCTGAGCGAGACCCTGCTGCAGACGCCGTCCGCCGTGGCACTGCTCGGCGAACAGACCCAGTACACCGGCAACGCCCGCAGCGCGACGTACCGATGGTTCACCGACCCGGCCGCCCGTGAGCGGTACCACCCCGAGCAGCACGACAACAACAGCCGGACCAACGCCGCGCTGCTGCGCGCGGCTGTCACTCGGGACGGGCCCGGCTCTCCCGCGGCGCACCTGGCGGACATCCTGCTGCGCACCAGCGACGAGTTCGCCCGGTTGTGGGAGCGCCATGAGGTGGGCCTGCGGTGGAGCGAGACCAAGCGATTCGTCCATCCCCAGGTCGGACAGCTGGACCTCTACTGCCAACTCCTGCTTGAGCCGGACCAGGGCCAGTCGCTTCTCATATTCACCGCCACTCCGGGCACGGAGAGCCACGAGAAACTCGCCCTGCTCACCGTGCTGGGCACCGACCAATTCGCCGCCGACACCGAGTGACGCCCCCCACGGCGCCGGCCACACCCGATCGGAACGGATCCGACCGAACCGGTTCGTCACGCTGCCGGTTGGCATTGCCGATCCGGTCGGCCACGTCCGCCATGAAGATCACCGCCCTCGCCCGGGCCCGGCCACCACAACGAGCCCGGTCACAGAGGCGCCGGCACCGGTCACCGTCCACCATGACGTGTTGCGGTCGCGGCGGCTTCCCGGGTGTTCCCCCTGCTCACAGCCGCCACCTTCTGCCGCTGCCGGCTCAGGCGGGGTACACCTGGGCGGAACCTGCCCGACCACGAAGGCGTCGCGTCCTGCGTGATCCGCCGCCAGGATCTTCGGGAGCGGAACGTCGAGAACGTGAAGCGGTTCACGCGGACCTCGTACTGACCTCGATGGACAGATCGTTGTCCACCGTGTAGTAGGGGCGGACCTCGTACTCCCCGCGCTCGCCCAGCCGCGCGGCGGAGTAGACGAAGATCTTCTTGCGGTCCGGGATGTCGTCGAACAGTTTGCCCACCCGCACCTTGTCCGCCTCTTCCTCCGGTTGCACGAATACGTCCCAGGCGTACGGGCCCGCCGGCCCCGGCCGCAGCAGGTTCGCGTAGTCGACGCGGAAGACGAACTGGTCCTCGTCGGCCTGTTGCAACAGCACGGGGTGCAGTGTCCGCTCCTGGCGGTGCCGCAGCACGACGGTTGCACGAGGTCCAAGCCGCCTTCCGTGCAGCCGTGCCGATACGGTCATGCCGTCGTCGTCGATACGAAGCGACTGCGTCTCCGCGTGCGCCGTGCGCAGCCAGGTCCGCACCGCGAGGTAACCGTCTTTTGTGGCATAGGGGATGCGGATGGCCACCGGAGCAGTCAAGTCCCGGTGGCTGCCGTTGAGGAGCAGCCGAAGGTCACGCAAACCGGGACGCACCCGTCGTTCGTCCTTGCCCTGGTCGACGACGTAGACATCCCATCGTCCCTCGGCGAGCGAAGGCAGGTCGGGCTGCACCGCGATCCACTTGCCTTCCTGTACTTCCTCAAGGGCGAGGGAGTGGGAAGGCCGTTCCTCGGCGGCCGTCCCCTTGGGCGTGGTTCGCAGGCGCAGCAGCAGCCGCGGCTCACGCGCTTCCGGCAGCTCCAGTGACCAGGTGATGTTCGCCTTTTCGTCGATGGTGCAGTGGCAGCGCGGCTCGTGCTGCTGCTGGTTCGAGTCTTTGGTCATCGGCCAGAACTCCGTACTCTGCGCAGCGCGTTGCCGGCCGCCACGTAGGCGCCGTCCTTGAGGGCATGACTTCTACTCGTCAGCGTCCGGCACAGACCGGCGCCGGACGGCGCTCCCGCGCCCTCGCCCGTGCCCGGCTCCAGCAGCGAATCGAACAGCTGCTCCGCCTGACGCACCACGAGGGCGGGAGCGAACCGCTGCGCATTGCGCACTGCGGCCTGTCCCGTGCGGCGACGCAGAGAGTCGTCATTGATGAGTTCGAGCAGTGCCGCGGCCAGGGCGTTCGGATCACCCACCGGCGTCAGACGCCCGTCGACTCCGTCCTGGATGATCTCGGCGGGCCCGTGCGGACAGTCGGTGCTGACCACGGGCAGTCCGCAGCGCATCGCTTCCACGATGGTCATGCCGAAGGGCTCGAAGTTCGACGCGGCAAGCCCGATGGAACCCTTGACCCACTCCGCTTCGATGGGCGTGGCGGCTCCCATGAGGAGCACGTTGTCGTAGAGCCCGAGCCGCTCGATCAGCGCACGCAGACGCTCGTGTTCCTCCCCGCTCCCGTAGATGCGCAGTTGCCAGTCCGGGTGCTGAGCGGCCACGCGTGCGAACGCCTCGATCATCAGATCGAAGCGCTTGACCGGTACCAGCCGCCCGGCGGCGATGACGATCTTCGAGCTGCTGTCGGCGACCGGAAGGGTGGGATCGGGCACGCTGTTGGGCAGGCACTGCAGACGCACCCCCGGCAGATGCATCTTGCGCCGGTAGACGCGGGCGTCCGCCTCGGTGACGGTCGTCAGTGCGTTCAGCCCCGGGTATGCCCGGCGCAGGGCACGACGCAGCCGTGGGGAGTGATTGTCCAGCGTCAGGTGTTCCTGCCCTACTCGTGCGATCCGCCGTGGACCCTGAAGGGCAAGGTGGACATTGAGTCCGGGACGCGTGGCGATGACGACGTCGGCATCCGTGCCGTCCAGCCATTCCTCGATCCGCTGGTCCGTCAACTGGCTGTACTGCCTGTAGCGGTACTCGGCCTCCGGGAAGACACGGGCCGGTTTGAGGTGCAGGGGATGGTCCTGCTCGGTCCGCAAATCCACCAGTGGCCGCAGCCGCACTCTGGGGTCGAGCGTGTAATTCGGTCTCTGTCTGTGTCTCAGCACCGAAACGATCTCGACGTCGTGTCTCTCCATCAACCCCTGGGCCAGATTGAAGGTGGTGGTGATCGTGCCGCCGATCCCGTAGGCGTTGTGGATGAGAAAACGGATCTTCATGATCGGCTGGACGTTTCTTGTCTAATGGAAGGTTGCTTCTTACTGATGAAGAGGCAAAAAGCCCGTGGCTATTGGCTGAATGTGTGCGACGCAATGTCGAGTATAGGGAGATTTGTCCAATTGGTGGGAGGCGCATCCGAGACGGCCGATTCCCGGCACAGCGCAAGTCCCGCATAGCCGAACTCGATCGAAGAGCGGGCCGATCCCGAGCCCGGCGCGGAGGTCGGGCAGTTTGAGCCAGGCATCCGACCCCCTTCGTCGCGAACGAAGGCCCGGCCCACGCTGTCGCCCAGGTCGACAAGGTCACCACCGGCGACGCGGCAGCCGACACCACCGACGCATACACCTACGACGCCGACGGCAATGTCCGCATCCGCAGCATCCGCAGCATCCGCAGCATCCGCAGCACCCGGGCGGGCACCGACCCGCTCAGCTACGACGACGAGGGCGACCTCGCCGAGCCGGCCCGACCCGATCCTGGATTCCGGCATCCCGCAGTCCAGGAACGCGTACGACTACGCCGATGACACCCCCGTCACCGTCTCCGACCCCCTCCGGCGGCTGCGCGGACATCGACTGCCCCACCAGGAACCGCCCCACCTGCCTCCCCCCCCCGGGACACCAACCCCAACTCACCGGTGGGGCAAGGTCTGCAAGGCCATCAAGGTAGGGCGTCGAAGCATTCATCGATCTTCCTCTTGCCTGGCACTACGCGCTGGCGCCCGCTGAGATTCTCCCGTGGGTGCGGCGGATCTGGACGCGCCGCCGAAGCAGCGGCACCCCGATCACCGGCGTTCTGCGCGTGGGGCGGGCGACCTAAAGGCCGGTCGGCGGGGCGACGACCAACTCGGTGTCCGGGTCGTGGTCGATCTGCGGAGGGCCGGAGACGATCATGGTGGCTCGGGCCCACGGCTGTTCTCGCAACATGAACGGGAGTTCCTCCAGCAGCCAGTCCGCCACGTGCTGCAGCTGCTCGGGGGAGTCGCCGTCACGGACGGCCAACAAGCGCTCTTGGTCATCGAGGTCACCCTGCATCCACACCGAGGCGTCCAACCATGGGGCAAGCTCTGCGCGGATGATGCCGGTGCCCTCGACCCAGATGAAGTCCGCACCGGCGGGGATGGTGATCGATCCGGGCCGGTCGTGCGTGATCCAGGCAGCAGGGCGGAAGTCCACCGCCTCGCCGCGGTGCAGGGGTTGCAGGATGTTCTCGACGAGCACGGCGCCCCAGTCGAAGTAGGCGTGGTTCCAGGCGATGTCGTCGGTGTGCACGATGGCGGAGTTGGGCACCACCTTGCGTAGCCGCTCGGCCAGGGTCGTCTTGCCCGCGCCGCCCCGGCCGTCGATCGCGATCACCCGCGGACGTCCGGTGACGTCGGGTGATGCATCGCGCAATTGCCGGACGGAGTCGAGTACGGTCACCACCCGCCAGCCAACGGCCTCGGTCTCGCCTGGATGTAGACGCATCGACAACCTGTCTCAGGAGGTGAGGACACGGGTCCGGCCTGCCCGGACGGTCCGCCGGTCGCCTGACCTTATCGACGTCATGGTCGGGAGACCACGCTTCGCGGCGCGGGCTTCGTGGGCTGCGGTTGCGGCCAGCGCGGCGCCGACACCTCTCGCCCGGCGATGCTGTGCGACCACCGTGTCGAGGATGAAGGCGTGGACTCCACCGTCCCGGACAACGTTGACGAAGCCGACCAAGGAGCCGTGTTCTTCCCCCGCGCAGACCCAGGCAAGGCTGTGGCGCTCAAGTCGTGCTCGCCGGTCGGTCTGAGCGACCGGGTGGCCGAAGCCGTCAGCGTGCAGCGCGGCCGGTCTTCGGCCGGCGTCCATCAGATCGGCCGGTCCCGGGGTGTCGGCCGAGCTCCGGCCTTGGTGCTGAGCCCCACCCTGTCCCGGGCGCTGAAGTCGGCCGGCCAGCGCCCGACGACCGTCTCGCTCTCGTCGCCGGTCGCGCCGCCGCTCCAGAACGCGTACTTGTTGGCGGTGTCGATGACGCCTGCCGTCGGAGTCCACGAAACGGTCGAGGATCCGGAAGCGCTCCGCCTCGTCGGTGGCCGTGCCGAAGCCCAGGGTACCGAGGGCGATGGTGCGCTGATGTGCCGTCAACGGAGAAGACGTCTCGGAGAGGAGTGCCCGTGACGGCGGGGGCGCCTCTGATGTCGTTCCACTGACTGGCTCCAACAAATAGCTATTGATCGTATGCGGCCCGGCGAGGCCAAAGCAGGCCCGGCCCGGTCGACCGCGCACGGCCCGGCAGCAAGCACCACGTCCTCAGCGACGGCCAGGGCATCCCGCTCGAGGTGTCGCTGACCGGCGGCAACCGCAACGGCGTCCCCCAGCTCCTGCCGCCGCTCGGCAAGATTCCGGTCGTCGCGTGCCTGGTCGGCAGACCGCGCCAACCGGCCCGATGCGCTGCTGGCCGACCGCAGCTACGACCACGACAAGTGCCGCTGTCTGCTCCGGAAGCGCAATCCGCCCGGTGATCACGGAGCGAGGCCAGCCCCGCGGCACCGGCCTGGGCATCTTTCGCTACGCCGTCGAGCGCACGATCTCCTGGCTCCACGGCTTCCGACGCTTGCGCATCCGCTGGGAAAGACCCCGACGATATCCGCGAGGGGTTCCTCGGACTCGCCGTCTGCCTGATCACCTACCGCCACGTCCAACGGCTTAGCGGTCTCGCCTGGAAGTCCTTCGGGGGTTGATCACTCGGTCTTGCCGGTGGTATCCATTGCTGCGCGACTGGCCGCTGATCACCCCGGCTCGCCGCGCTCGGCGGCTGTGAGATCGAGCTCGAAGTACGCATCAACGCCGCGCTCAACGTGGCCTGCCACCTCCGAGATCGCCGAAGTGCTGCTGCGCTCGGCCGTCTACTGCGCGATGCCACGGTCCATCTACGCCACCCTCGTCGCCGAAGGGTCTTCGCCGAGCGTGAAAGTTCCGCGGCCAGCGGCTTGACCAGTGCCTCGACGGCGCCGTTGAGGGCGGCGATGCCGGCGGTTCCTGGCATGCCGGTCCGCGCGGTGATGGCGCTGAGCAGGGTGATAGACCCGTCCGGTGTGAGGTGCGGTAGGACCGCCTGGATCGTGGTGACGTGCGGCCAGAACTTGGCCTCGAACGCGCGTCGCAGCATCGTCAGGCCGAGGCCGGCCGCGGTGCCCCGGGCGGCGGGGCGGCAGCCGGTGTCGGGCCGGGTCTCCTCGATGAACTTCCGCAGTGCCTCGGCGTCCTCGGCGACGACGTGGCAGCGGAACACCGCGGGGACCTCGTCCGTGCTGCCCGCCCCGCCTGTTCCGCCCGCGTCGCTCATCGCGTCGGTTGTCCCGCGACCAGTTGGGCGAGCGCGATGGCCTGGGCGGCGTTCACCCGGCCGAAGCCGTAGTCGTCGTTGTGGCCGTTGCCGTCGTAGACGACGCCCGGGCCGCCGATCTTGTCGGCCGACTGGTGCATGATCTCGCGCAGTTGGTCGCGGGTCAGGGCGGGGTTGGCCGCCAGCGCCAGCGCCGCGCAGCCGGCCGCGCAGGGGGCGGCGAAGCTGGTGCCGGTGCTCGGGCCGAAGCCGCCTCCGGACGTCGTGCTGAAGACATCGACTCCGGGGGCGATCAGTTCGACCTCCGGGCCGCGGGCCGCGTTGTCCTCCCGGTCCTTGTTGTTCGACCGGACCACCGCGATGACATCCGGATGGGAGACCACCTCGTCCAGCATGATGTCGACGTTCCTGCCGTTGCTGGCCGCCCAGAAGATCGGCAGCCCCTTGCCCTGGCGTCCGTTGGCGGCGGCGAATTCGAGGGCCAGCTGCAGCGTGGCGGTCAGGTCCCACTCCGCACTGTTCGGGCCCAGGCTGCTGACCAGGATGTCCGCGCCTTGTTGTGCGCCGATTCCGGACTCGGTCGAGGGGTCGGCGGCGTACGCCACGGCACGGGCCAGGGTCGTCTGCGTGCCGACCTGGTCTCCCAGGCACGCCACCAGCATGAGCTCGCACTCGGGGGCCGCACCGACCCCTCCCGTGCCGTTGTGCCGGGCGCCGACCATTCCGGCGCAGAAGGTGCCGTGGTCCTCGTCGGGCATGCCCACGGTGTTCTGGGTGAAGGTCACGCCCACCACGCCGTCGCTGTAGAAGCCCGAGCCCGGGTGTAGCCCACTGGCGAGATCGTTGTGCCGGACATCGAAGCCGTTGTCGATGACGGCGACGCGGATGCCGTTGCCGAGAGTGCGGTCCCACGCCTTCTCGCTGTGGACGTCGGCGCCCGGCTTGCCGCCATTGGTGCCGGTGTTGTCCCACTGCCACTGCTTGGGGTACCCGGGGTCGGAGGGGTGGAACCGGGTCGGGACGTGCTCGATGAACGACGGTTCGGCGAAGACGAAACGGTCGTTGTCGTGGAGTTCCACGGAGGCCGCGAGGGCGTCCTCGGCGGCCCTGGCCCGCACCTCGTACAGATTCGTCGCGAACCCGAGTTTGTTGACGACGGTCAGACCGGCCGCCTCGATCTCGCGCTCTGCCTCCTCCTCCGAGAGCGACGGCCGCAGCTGGACGTTCAGCGCGTCGGTCGCGATACCGATCCTGCCGTTGGGCCGCCGGATGACCTTGCCCGCTGCCTCCGCCCCGGAGATCGCCTCGCCCACGTCGACCGCCGCTCGGGTCTGCCGGTTCGGTCTGACGAACACCCAGTGGGCGCGGGCGAAGGCGGCGGTGGTCTCGTCGTCGATTCCCGCGTCGCGCATCGCTCCCCGTGCGCTCGTTCCCAGCTCCGCCTCCGTGTCGGCGGCGGCCCTGACACCGTCCGACTCCACCTTCACCGCGACGACATCGTCGAGTTCCTCCGCCTCGACGAGGTTGCCACGTTGGTAGTACTGACGCGACATCACACTCGCCTCTTCTCCTGGACGTGGCTGTCCTCAGGTGTGCGGCTGTCCTGGCGGCCGGATACGTCACGGCGGCAGGACGCAGCCCGAGAGAGAAAACCCCGTTGAGGTACAAAAACCCCTTTACCGCCAGTCTCCTCGCGTCTTGGAACGGGGGCAACCGCACGGGTCCGGGGCCTCTATGTCTTGCGTCGAGCGAGGCTTGGGTTCTGGGTTCGCGCGCAAAGCCGCCGTCGTCCAGGGCGGAGAGGACGACGTGCGGTTGGCGGACATGTCGTTCGCCGGGCTGGTGGCCGAGGGGTTCGGTGTCGATGTCGTGCACGACGGCCTGGAGGGGGACCGGCAGGCGTGCGAGGGAGCGTATGACGTCATCGTGCTGGACATCGCGCGGCGGTTGCGGGCGGAGCAGGTCTGGACGCCGGTGCTGATGCTCACGCGATGGAGGGCGAAGGACGGCGAGTACGTCGAAGCGGACGGGTTGGACACCGGAGCGGACGACTACCTGCGGAAGCCGTTTTCGTTTGTAGTGCTGGTCGCCCGGCTGACGGCGCTGGTGCGGAGGGGGACAACGCCTCGGCCGCGGTTGCTCAGCCATGGCGGGCTCACGTGGACCCCGAGTCGGGGGACTGCACGGTGGGTGGGCAGGCGGTCGGGCTTCAGCCGCGGGGACGGGCGGTGCTGCTGCGCAATCGGGACCGCGTGCTGTCGAAGGGGCGGCTGCTCGGGGCGGTCAGAGCGCCGCGTCGGCCGCTGCGATCCTGGCCGTGGTCAACCCCGACGCCGGCCGGGCCGGAATGTACGAGTGGTACGACTCGCCCGACTGACCAGGGCTGGTCAGCTGTTGCTGTACAAAGCCGTGCGCGGTTCGATGGCCGCCTGGGGGGGCGGGGTGCGGTTCGTCCCGCTACCCAGGCGAGGCGTACGGCGACGGGTTCGGCATCGCGGACCGGCCGACAGGCAATGCCGGGCCTGGGGTACTGGTGGGCGGTGGACTCCGCCGTCATGCCGATGCGGCACCCGCTGGAAATCACGGCGAGCCAGTCGTCGACGTCGGATGTTTCCCGCGGACTGTGAGCGCGTCGACTTCGGCGTGCTGAAAGTGCCCCGCCTGTCCGGCGCGGAGTCGCACCCGTTGAACGCCGGGAACCGTGTCGTCGGCGTCATCGTCGTCTTCGGCGGCCACGCACTCAGCCTGGAGGCATTCCGGACACCTGGCGGCCCCGCCTGGGGCACGGTGCACCCGGAGGTCATCGAGGTCATCGAGGTCATCGAGGAGACTCGGCGGCTGCTGCGCGTAGCGCTCGGCGGGCCGACGGTAGGCGATGTTCTCCAGTCCGGCGTCCGGAGATTGACCGGTACGCCGGATCCCTTGCATGAACCTCCGCAGGGCCTGCGCCCCCGGAGCGAACGCCGGGCCGACGGTATGCGGCGAGCCCGAGACGTACACCGGACGTTCGTCGCACCGGTACCCGAAGCGCACAGAGACGACGTAGTGCGTGGGGTCAAGCGGTGTGGTGGAGCCAGCGCTGGAGGGCGGCGTTGACGCTGCCGGACAGGGCGCTGAGCTGGTCGATGGCGTCCCGGTCTTCGGGGTGTGGCGGAATTCCGGATGCGGTGAGGGCCGCATACAGGTCGATGCGGCGCTGGTCGCGCGGGCAGATGATGACGCTGAGGCGCTCGGCGGGGTTCGGCGGCGGCAGGAGAGAGTCCGTGTCCTGCTGCGGGGCGGCTGAGCCCGGCCAGAGCATGTCCATCGCATCGACGGCATAGGGGTCGACGAAGGCGCGGGGGACACTGTGCTCGAAGGCGGTGGTGGTCATGGTGGTCTCCTCATCAGCTGGTGGCGGTTCTGCCGAACATGAGGCGTGCAGGGACCGAGCCGGTTGCGGTCATGGCCGCAAGCCACGCCAACGGCGTCATCGGCTGCTCATCCTCTGGTCCGACCAGTGCTCCAGGGCAGCGACGGGCCGGGCGACACCGCGACCAAGTCGACGACCATGCTGTCTCTGAGCGCAGCTTGACGGGGTCTTCGCCGCTGAGCCCTTTTACCGTGAACCCGCCTGTAGGGCAGGGGGAGTTGCCGATTTCGTGGGTGCGTAGGCGGTTGTTTATGATCTTCGTCGTGACTGTGCAGAACTCTGACAAGACGCTTTCCCGTAAACAGCGACTCCAGGAGAAACAGCGGCGCCAGTTGTCGGTGGTCGACACCGTGGACAAGGCTGAGGTCAAGGTCCGCAAGGCAGAGGCCGAGTTGGCCGTGGCTGTTGCTGAGGCGGTGGAAGTGTTCGGCGACGAGAAGTCCGCGTCCGAGGGGCTCGATATGCCGGTCGAAGTGATCCGGCGCTTCCTTGGCATGGCGCGGGACGAAGCGGCCGGTGCCGGCAACGTTGGCGAGGTCGCTGGCGAAACCTGAGCTTGGCGTTCAATCAGTTCGCCGGGGTCTGGTACCGACCCTGCCGCCATGAGGCGGATCCGGCGGTAGCACCGGGCGAATCCGACCCAGCTAACATCCGTGAGCCCAGCCCAGTGGTCCACATCGGGCTTGTGTGAGTCCGTCTGCGCCGCACTGGCAGGAAGTCGCAGAGCCAAGGCGGCGCGAGCGGACCGGCAAGGTCTGGCGTGCCGTCGGCATGCGCTGGGGTAGGCGGCTGCGTTCGGCGTGTCACGTCGAGATGCTGCTGCTGGGCCGGTGCACCACCCGCGCCGGCGCCCCGGGCGGCGAACAGCTCCCGGGCGACCTCCCCGGAAAGACGCTGGGTGATGCGACGCACCTGCGGATCGTCCGAGGACCCCTGTCGACGTTCGCGTGAGCGTATCCAGCTGCGCAGGCGCGGGAGTTCGTCTGCCGAACTACGCGAACACCTCCACCCGGCGGGCCTTGACCGACTTCTCGGCGAGCCACTGGAGCCGCCGGTCCGCAACGGCCGGGCCGACCTGGCGCTGCACCGCCTGGAAGCTGGTCAGCGTCCTGTCGATCCGCCGTTGCGGGATGGGGGTGGACGGGTGGGTGGCGAAGTACTGCTGCACCGCGTCATACCTGTTCCGGCTCGCCCCACCGCTGCCGCTGACGCGTCTCCGTTCCAGCACACGGGCACGGCCGAGGCGTGGCCGGGCCGGCCTTCCGTCTTCTCGGGGGCCGGCGCCGGGGGATAGGCGGTTTCGTTCCGCTTGGCGGCGGTGACAGGGTGGGGGACATAGTGCCTTCCGTGCCGAGGATGCGTGGCAGGTTCGTCGGCTCCGCCCCGTGTGCCAGCACAGGCCACCACCTGGTGAGTGCCCTGGACTCCTCCACAAGCCAGGACAGGCCGTCCCGCGCGGTCGGGTCGGGTGATGTCTCGGGATTGTCCGCCTGGTGTTCTGACATGGCATCCCCGCGGGGCACGGACAGCAATTCCCTGGCTCGTCGGGGTGTCAGCAAGGTCCCAGGACGCCATCCGCCTTGAGTCCCAGTGGGGCCACATGTTCCTGCTCGTCGTAGGGGCGCCAAGCTCGCATGCCTTCGCGGAGCACGGTCCACGCCTCGTTCACGGCGCCCCAGCGCGCGAGCTCCCGCGCTTTCGCCACGGCTTGCCCGAACGGGCCCTCGACGGTGTGGTGGTAGGTGCCGTCGGCTACCGCGCGGGACAGCGACTCGATCACTTCCGCACCGGCACGGGGGGATGCGCTGAGCAACTGCTCCTGGTCCGGGCCTTTGCCGAACGGGGCGAACCTGGGCCAGGAACAAGCAACTGCACGGGAGTAAATCCCGCACCGTCCACGTCGTGTCGCCAAGTCCCGTGGGAATGGCCTCGACGGGTTGGGATCCGACCAGGGCGCCCAGCTGCTGCTGGATCGCTGCCGCCCGAGGCCGCCCGGCCCGGCGGCCTGGTGGAGGAGGCGG
The DNA here is from genome assembly GCF_042653945.1 of Streptomyces vulcanius. Taxonomy (NCBI): domain Bacteria; kingdom Bacillati; phylum Actinomycetota; class Actinomycetes; order Kitasatosporales; family Streptomycetaceae; genus Streptomyces; species Streptomyces vulcanius. The sequence continues at coordinate 107,134 of NZ_JBHSFK010000015.1, forward strand.
AGCTGGGTGTGGGCGGCGATGATCAGCCACGTCCAGCTGAGACGGTGAGCGCCGGCCCTGGGGAGCAGCGCGTATGCCACCCGGGCCCTGACCCGTCTGTTCGGCGGGTGGGGGGCTGTGTCACAGCCCGGAACACCGCTCCCCGGCACAGTCCGACCTGTCACCTACCGGGCCGAGCCCCCTAGCTTGGCATTGGGCCGAGTAGCCACGCGCGACACCTCAGACCGAGGGCAAGCAGACACATCGTCTGTGCTCGCTCGGTCTTGTCATCGCCACCCGACCGGACCAGGTAGCGAACGGTGCCCTGCCGCGGTGAATTCGGCCGATGCGTCCGGGCAACGCCGGCGCGGGGGACATCGAACTGAACTCGACCGACTGGCCACGCCCGACGAACTGCGCACTCTCGTGTGCAGCCCTACTGGAGCCGCTGCTTCTCCTCCAGCTCTGTCCGCACCCTGCTGAGGGCCGCGCAGGGCTGGGTGAGGGCACGGCCGCAACATGAAGAGAATGCGATGAACCACGGACGAATCCCCCTGAAGAAGCGTTTCAGACTCGCGGCGGCTGTTGCCGCGACGTCAGCCGTCCTCGTCTCCGCGCCGTACGCGTCCGCCGCGACGGGCCAGGCACGGCCGAAGCCGGTCGTCACCCACGTGAAGACCGTCGCCTCGTTCGACTTCGCCGTCGGCGACGCGCCGGAGAACGTCACCCTCAACCCGGACGGCTCTCTGACCGTCTCGATGCTGGGCGGTTCGGCGGGCAGGCGGCCGGCGCTCGTGCGGGTCGATGTGTCCGGGCACCGTGAGGTGCTCGTAGCCGGGCAGCCCGGTGACATGATCACCGGCAACACGCGTGGACACGACGGCAGCGTCTACTACAACGTGTCCTCCACCGACGCTGCCCGGTCCGGCGTGTGGAAGCTGCCTCCAGGCGGAAGCCCCCGACGCATCGCCGCCCTGCCCGCGGGCGCGCTTCCCAACGGGCTGGCCATCGACCCGGCCGGACGCACCCTGTACCTCGCCGAAAGTTATCAGGGCGCCGTCTGGACCGTTCCGGTCTCGGGCGGAACGGCGACTCGCTGGCTGGCCGACGCCTCCCTCGCGCCGGCGGAGTCCCCGCTGCCGTTGGGCGCGAACGGGCTCCGTTTCCACAACGGCGCCGTGTGGGTCTCCAACTTCAGCCAGGGCACGCTGCTGCGCGTGCCGGTCACCGCCACCGGCTCGGCCGGCCGGGTCCACGTCGTGACCAGCGGTGTCGTGGGCATCGATGACTTCAACTTCCTGAACGGCAGGTCCGACGTGGTGTTCGCCGCGCTGAACAGCCCCAACGAGATCGCCGTGGTCTACCCGAACGGCGCCAAGAAGACCGTCCTGACCAGCGCGGACGGGCTCGCCTCGCCGACCGCCACCGTGGTGCGCGGACAGCGGCTGTACATCACCGACGGCGGGTTCGCCGAGTCCCGCGACGCGAAACTGCAACAGGGGAAGATCAACTTCTCTGCCCTGTTCGCCGACTCCGCGTCGTAGTCGGTCGGCCGGGACCCGAAGCAGCAAGGCTCGCTCCGGGTCCCGGCGGGACCGACGGATCTCGCAGCACGAGGGCGACGCCGAGCGGTGCGCCGGCAACGAACAGCTGACCGGTGCGCCGGCCGCCTCCCGGGCACCCGATCACCTTGAGAACATGGAACGAGGAGTCTGAAACATGAGCAACGAAAACAGGGCGGCCAAGGAAATCGTCGTCGTCATCGGCCCCGGGAGCATCGGCCTGGCCATCGCCCGCCGGGTCGGCACCGGCCGCACCTTGCTCCTGGCCGCTCACGACGAAAAGGCCTCGGAGGCCGCCGCCGACCAGCTGCGCGGCGAGGGCTACGAGGTGGCCGTCCAGACCACCGACATTTCCGATCTCGCCCAGGTCGAAGCGCTGGCCGCCACGGCCGCCGAGATGGGCGCGGTCACCCAGGTGATCCAGGCCGCCGGCGTCTCACCCACCCAGGCGACCATCGAGCGGCTGCTGCACGTCGATCTGCTCGGTACGGCGTATGTCCTGGACGCCTTCGCCCGTGTGATCGCGCCCGGCGGGGCCGGCATCGTGGTCGCCAGCATGGCCGGTCACCGGGAGAGCCCCTACACGCGCGAGATCGAGCACGCGCTCGCGACCACCGAGACCTCGAAGCTGCTCGCGCTGCCGTTCCTGCAGCCAGACCAGATCGGCTCCTCCGTCCACGCCTACGCCGTGTCCAAGCGGGCCAACTCTCTGCGTGTGCAGACCGCCGCCGCCGCTTGGGGCAAGCGCGGAGCCCGCGTCAACGCCGTCAGCCCCGGCGTGATCATCACCCCGCTGGCTCTTGACGAGCTCTCCGGGCCGCGCCGCGAGTGGTTCGAGACGGTGCGCGAGGTTTCGGCCGCCAAGCGCTTCGGCACCTCCGAGGAGGTCGCCGCGGCCGCCGCCTTCCTGCTCGGCCGCGAGGCCGGCTTCATCACCGGAGCCGACCTTCTGATGGACGGCGGCGTGACCGCGGCGCTGCGCGCCGGTGAGCTCACTACGCCGTAACGAGCCGAGAGACGAGGCCGCGATTCCGCCCGGGCCGAGGCCGCGATTCCGCCCGGGCCGGGGCCCGCAGTCCGGGCCCGCAGTCCGGGGCCCCGGGCGGACGGCTGGCCCTCACCGCTGACACCCCCGGGCCCCGCAGGCGATGCACGGCTGCCTGCGCGGCAGCGGCACAGCGCCTCGCCTGCCGTCCTTCGGATTGCCCGGCTTCACCCCTGTGACCTGCCTACATCCAGTCCGCTTGGACACCTGTCCGCGCATCTGCCGTGCAGCGGCCGTGCTGCAATAAGAAGCGAGGCGGCGGCGACAGGGGACACACAAACGCGAACCTACAGCCGGCCGGCGACACCCGAAGACCTGATCGCTGCCGACCCGGAGACGCGGGGTGGCATCAGGTTCGCGTGCTTCCCGCCCGGCCCGACCACGATCCCGTCAAGAAGCTCACCGGACTACGTGGCGGCGCAGCTCCGCGTACCAGCGGGTCTCCGCGGCGGCCACCGCTGCCAGGATGACGACGACGCCCGCCAGGGCGGCGACCGGCGGGAGTGCGGCCGCTGCGGGGGTGCCCGCGAGCAGCAGGCACAGGGCCGTCAGGCGGAAGCCGCCCCATACGCTCAGCATGATCCGGCCGAACAGCAGCAACCCGCCCAGGTAGAGGGCGGCTCCGCCGCACAGGGCCCAGGCGTAGAAGCCGCCCAGCACCTTGCCGTCGTCGGCGTGGGCGACGACGCCCTCGACGCCGAGGGCGGTCAGGACGACACCGGCCATGATGGGAAAGTGGGCATAGCCGTAGGCGTTGACCGCCAGGCCGAGGCGGGCCTGGCCCTGGGCCTTGTCCAGCTGGCGTTCGCCGATCAGGGTCGCCAGATCGAAGTACAGCCACCACAGGCCCGTCGCGGCGGCCACGCCCAGGACGCCTGCGGCAAGCAGCCCTGCGCCGACCGGGTGGTCCGTCGCCCCGGCGCCCATGGCCAGCAGGGATTCGCCGATCGCGATGATGATGAACAGCTCGTGCCGCTCGGCGAAGTAGCGGGCGCTGTGGATGCGCCAGCTGCCCCGGCGGGAGGTGGCGTACACACCGCCCCAGTCCACCGCGATCGCCACCGTGAACAGTGCCGTCTGCCACCGGCCGCCGACCGCCGCGCCGGCGATCAGGAGCCCGGAGCCGGCCAGGACCGGCGGCCAGGAGACGGCGATCTGCCGCAGCAGCCCACGGTCGCCACGCGCCAGCACGCTGTAGAGGACCAGGTGCACGACACGTACGAACAGGTAGGCGCAGGCCAGGATCAGCGGACCGTTCAGACCGCCGGGCAGGTCCTCCCACGCCTCCGGGACGGTCAGCGCGACCACGAACACCCCGGCCATCGCGAACGCCATGCCCGCGCGTACGACGCCGCGGTCGGCCCGGGCCTGGTTGCCCAGCCAGGCGTACGCGGACCAGGAGAACCAGACCAGCGCCAGCAGAAGCACTCCGTGCAGCACACCCGTGCCGGTGTGGTGGTGGGCCATGTACTGCGTGATCTGGGTGAGCGTGAAGACGTACACCAGGTCGAAGAACAGCTCGAAGGTGGTCACCCGGCTGCTCGCCAGTGCCTTGCGTGCGCCGGTCAGCGGGCTGCCCTGCAGCGGTCCGTACTGCTCGTTTTCCAACTACGTGTCCTCGGAGCGTGGGTCGAGCGGCGTGGTCGTGGAACCCGCCTCGGGGCTGGAGACGGCCTGGATGACGGGGGTGGGGCAAGGCATGCATCGGCGCGGCAGGCCGCTTCGGCCGGCTCCTTGCCGTCAGGGCCGGCCTTCAGGCTGTCCGCCGGGGGAGCGGGTGGCAACACGACCGCGTTCGATCGGGAGGAAGGCCGAGGAAGGCCGAGGAAGGGTCAGGACGAGGGGGAGGCGGGATCGTCCTCCACAGCCGCCAACCGGTCGTCGTGCGCCGGCGTCCTCTTCGTGGGCTGCTCCTGCCCGAGCAGGTCGAGCAGGACCATCGCGTCGTGATCGGCGGTGCCGGGCTCGGCGTAGTACGTCACCATGCGGTGGCCAGGGGTGCCTTCCAGTTCCATGGACTGGTAGCCGAGGGTGAGGTCCCCGACGTCGGGGTGGTGGAAGGTCTTGCGGCCGTAGGAGTGTCCCTTGACGTCGTAGCGCTCCCACAGGCGGGCGAACTCCGGGCTCTTGAGCAGGAGTTCACCGGCGAGCCGGGTGAGGTCGGGGGCGTCGGGATCGGTGCCGGCCAGGGCGCGCAGCCGGGCCACGCAGCCGCGGACCTGGATGTTCCAGTCGTGGAACAGCTCACGCGAGGCGGGGTGGAGGAAGAGGTAGCGGGCGATGTTGCGCTCCCTGGCCGGCCAGTCCTGGATGCCGGGGAGGAGCCGCATTCCGCCGGGGTTGGCGGCGAGCAGGTCGTTGGTGCGGCTGACGACGTGCGCGGGGTGCGGGCGCAGGCTCTCCAGGAGCAGCTTCACGCCGGGCCGGACGGTGCGGCTGGGCGCGGACGGAGGCTCGGGCGCGGTGCGCGCGGCGCGGGCGGCCAGGCTGCGCAGGTGCTCGTGCTCGTCGTCCTCCAGCAGGAGGGCGCGGGCGAGGGAGTCGACCACGGACGCGCTGGGCCGGGTCTCCTTGCCCCGCTCCAGGCGGACGTAGTAGTCGATGCTGATCCCGGCCAGGGTGGCCAGTTCCTCGCGGCGCAGCCCGGGCGTACGGCGCAGGCCGGCACCGGCCGTCAGACCGACCTCCTCCGGGGTCACCCGGGCCCGGCGGGCGCGCAGGAAGCGCCCCAGCTCGGTGCCCCCACCGCTTTGCTGCTCGCTGTTCATGTCATCCAGTCTGCGGTCCCCGCTCCCTCCGCGGCATATGCGTGGGGGGCCCTGTCACACCCCGGAATGCCGCTCCCCGGCACAGCCCGCCCTGTCACGTGGCGCGCGAGGCGGAGAGAGTCGATGCCATCGGAGATCTCCGTCGGAGATTCCTTGGTCCCGGCGCCGACAGCCTGCGTCCGGAGCGCCGGCCCGGAACTTCGGTTGGCCGCAGGTTGAGAGCCTCCGCGAACAGCACCCGACCCCACAGGGAGCACCACATGAGGCACATCAAGCTTGGCGGCGAGCTGGACGTCAGCCAGATCGGCATGGGCGCGATGCCCATCAACGCCCTCTACACCGGCGCCAACGCGGACAACGCCGAAGGCATCCGCGCCATCCACCGCGCGCTCGACCTGGGCGTCACGCACATCGACTCGGCGGAGGCGTACGGCCCCTTCCTCAACGAGGAACTGGTCGGCAAGGCGCTGAAGGGTCGCCGCCGTGACCAGGTGGTGCTGACGTCGAAATTCGGCTTCGTCTCGTACACCGGCCGGGAGGGCCTCGACAGCACCGCGGCCAACGTCAAGGCCGCGGTGGAGGGCTCCCTCAAGCGGCTCGACACCGACTACATCGACCTGTACTACCAGCACCGGGTCGACCCGGCCACGCCCATCGAGGAGACCGTCGGCGCCATGGCCGACCTGGTCAAGGAGGGCAAGGTCCGCCACCTCGGCCTTTCGGAGGCCGGGCCGGGAACCATCCGCCGCGCCCATGCCACGCACCCGCTCACCGCGGTGCAGACGGAGTACAACCTCTGGTTCCGTGACCCGGAGACGGAGATCCTTCCGGTGACGCGCGAGCTGGGCATCGGCTTCGTGCCCTGGGCGCCGCTCGGCCACGGCTTCCTGGCGGGCGGGTTCCGTACGACGGACTGGTTCGACGCCGAGGTCGACCTGCGCGCGACCATGCCGCGCTTCAACGACGCCGGGTACTTCCAGCAGAACCTGCGCGTCGCCGACGAGGTCAAGGCGATCGCCGACGAGGTCGGCATCACGCCCGGTCAGCTGTGTCTGGCGTGGCTGGTGGCGCAGGGCGACGACATCGCCCCGATCCCCGGAACCCGGCATGTGTCCCACCTGGAGGAGAACGTCGCCGCCGACGGCATCACGCTGACGGCCGAGGTCCTCCAGAAACTCGACACCCTCACGCCGGCCGTCGGTGACCGCCTCGGCAAGGACCACATGGACATGATCGACCACAACTGAACCCGACTCCCCGGAGAACGGGCTCGACAAGGACGAGCTGGTCGAGGCCGTCACCCACCTGGCGTTCCACGCCGGGTGACTCAACGCCGTAAGCGCGATCACGCAACGAGTGAGCCAGAGCAAGACAGCAAGGAGCGGAGCGTTGGAAATCCTGAAGAAGCAGCCCACCGTCAAGGCGCCCGTCGACTGGTTCACCGGCGACGTCTGGTTCGACGTGATCCACGCCGGTGAGGAGCCCTCGCGGATACGCGCCAACATGGTGCGTTTCTCGCCCTGCGCGCGCACCGACTGGCACTCGCACGCCATGGGCCAGACCCTGCACATCGTCTCCGGCATCGCCCTGATCGGCACGCGCGACGGCACGGTCATCGAGGCTCACCCCGGCGACACGATCCACACGCCGCCGGGCGAGGAGCACTGGCACGGTGCGACCCCCGACCACTTCATGACCCACCTCGCGATGTGGGAGGGCACGGGCGACGGCAGCCCTGAGACGACCTGGCTGGAGAAGGTCGACGACGCCGAATACAACGCGCCGAGCAGCAGCACCCGCTGAACGGCCAACCCCGAAGGAACGACATATGCGCACCACCACTCTCGGCCCCGACGGACCCGAGGTCGGTGTCATCGGCCTGGGCTGCATGGGCATGAGCTTCAGCTACGACCAGGCCACCCCGCGCGACGAGGCCACCCTGATCTCGGCGATCCTCCCCCAGTCCCGGCTTCGCTCGACCGGGGGGACCCCCATCGTCCCTGGACCTGGGGATGACCTTGCTCGACACCTCCGACGTGTACGGCCCGTTCGCCAACGAGGAACTCCTCGGCCGGGCTCTGAAGAGCCGTCGTGACCAGGCAGTGCTGGCCACCAAGGTCGGCGCTCTCACCCGCGACACCCGGGGCAACCCCGTGATGGGCCTCAACAACCGCCCGGAGCACTGTCGCTGTGGACACGGGGCTGGATGACGGAGGTGCTGCCTTACTGCCAGGAGCAGGACATCGCGTTCGTGCCGTACTCGCCCCTCGGCAAGGGCTTCCTCACCGGCCGGTTCTCGTCCCACGACGACTTGCCCGAGGACGACTTCCGGCGCGGCCTGGCCCGCTTCCAGCAGGAGGCGCTGAGCACCAACCTGGCCATCGCCGAGCGGGTGCGGGAGATCGCCGAGCGCATGGGGGCGACTCCGGCGCAGGTGGCGCTGGCGTGGGTGCTGGCGCAGGGTGAGTACGTCGTCCCCATCCCCGGGGCCAAGACGCCGAAGTACCTGGCGGACAACGCCGGGGCGGCGGACGTCGAACTGAGCGCCGCGGACCTCGCCGAACTCGATGCGCTGCCTGTGCCTACGGGCGGCCGCTATTTCTGATCAGCACCATCGCACGTTGGGAGAAGGCTCATGCGAGCAACAGTGATGTACGGCGCCGGCGATGTCCGCGTCGAGAACGTACCCGACCCGAAGATCCAGAACTCCACGGACGCCGTCGTACGCGTCGTGCGTTCCTGCGTCTGCGGGAGTGACCTGTGGCCGTACGGATCGATGCCCTCCTCCGAAGAGGGCCGGCGCATGGGCCACGAGTTCCTCGGTGTGGTCGAGGACGTCGGCTCGGAGGTGGCCGGGCTGAAGTCCGGTGACCTGGTGGTCGCACCCTTCGTCTGGGCGGACAACACCTGCGACTTCTGTACCGAAGGGCTGCACACCTCCTGCCGCCACGGCGGCCAGTGGGGCCCGAACGGTGTGGACGGCGGTCAGGGCGAGGCCGTGCGCGTGCCGCAGGCGCAGGGCACGCTGGTGAAGCTGCCGGTCGCCGAGGACTCGGCGCTGCTGCCGTCCCTGCTGACCCTGTCCGACGTGTACTGCACCGGCCACCACGGCGTCGTGACCTCCCGGGTCGGGCCCGGAAAGGCGGTGACGGTGATCGGCGACGGTGCGGTCGGCCTGTGCGCGGTACTGGCCGCCAAACGGCTCGGCGCCGAGCAGATCATCCTCATGGGCCGACACACGGACCGTACCGACCTGGGCCGCGACTTCGGCGCCACCCACGTCGTCGCCGAGCGCGGCGAGGAAGGCATCGAGCGGGTACGCGAGCTGACCGGGGGCGACGGTACGCACGCGGTGGTGGAGGCGGTCGGCGCGACGCAGGCGATGGACACGGCGCTGAGCATCGTCCGCGACGGCGGTGTGATCAGCCGGCTCGGTGTCGCCCAGTACACCGACATCCCGCTCGGGTTCCCGTCGATGATGGCCAACATCACGGTCACCGGTGGCGCGGCCCCGGCCCGTGCCTACATCGAGGAACTGCTGCCCGACATCCTCGACGGCACGGTCGAGCCGGGCCGGGTCTTCGATCACACCGTCGGCTTCGAAGGGGTACCGGACGGCTACCGGGCCATGGCCGACCGGACCGCTCTGAAGGTCCTGATCCGGCCCTGACCCAGTCGAGAGCGACTCCGCCGCCGTCAATTCCGCTTCTCTTCGGCGGGTTCCACGTTCGACCCGGTGGCGACCATGTCCAGCAGGACCATCTTGTCGTGGTCGGGGGTGCCGGGGGTCGCGTAGTGGGCGACCAGCCGGTGGCCGGGGGCGCCTTCCAGCTGCATGGACTGGTAGTCGAGGGTGAGAGTGCCGACGTCCGGGAGGTGGAAGGTCTTGCTGCCGTGGGTGTGCGCCCGTACGTCGTAACGGTCCCAGAGCTGTACGAACTCCGGGCTCTCGGTGAGCAGTTCGTCGACGAGCCCGACAAGGTCGGGGGCGTCCGGGTCGGTGCCGGCCAGGGCGCGCAGGCGCCCCACACAGGCGCGGATCTGCTCGTCCCAGTGGTCGAAGACCGTTCGGGCGCCGGGGTTGAGGAACACCCAGCGCGCGACGTTGCGCTTCTCGGCCGGCCACTGCTCCATCCCCACGAACAGCCGCAGCCCGCCCGGGTTCCAGGCGAGCAGGTCCATCGTGCGACTGACCACGACCGCGGGGTTGGGTCGCAGGCTCTCCAACAGCAAGGTGATCCCGGGTCCTACCGACGAGGTGGGCGCCGTCGGGGGCGCGGAGGCGGCGGGGCGGGCGGCGCACACGGCGAGGTCCCGCAAGTGGTCGTGCGCGTGCTTGTCCAGCAGCAGGACACGGGCGAGCGCGTCGACGACGGACGGGCTGGGGTGGGACTCCTTGCCGCGTTCCAGGCGCGTGTAGTAGTCGATGCTCACGCCGGCGAGGGTGGCCAGCTCCTCGCGGCGCAGCCCCGGCGTGCGGCGAAGGCCGGGGCCGACCTTGAGACCGGCCTGCTCGGGTGTCACCCGGGTGCGGTGGGCGCGCAGGAAGCGGCCCAGTTCAGTGCCGTCACTGCCGTTGCGCTGCTCACGTGCCATGCGGCCAGTGTGGCAGGCCGGGCAGGACGGATCCATGCGCTGGACCAGGGGGGCCCTGTCACACCCCCGAACAGCGCTCCCCGGCACAGCTCGGCCTGCCACGCGACGCGTCCGGCGAGCAGGCTGGACGGCGGTTGAGGAACACATTCCGTACCGAGAACTCGTTTCGTGATCAGGAGATCCATCAGTGTCCAGTTCTGTTACCTCGGACAGGCCGTCCGCGTCGGCCGATACCGCCGCCGGGCAGCGCGGCACCGCGAACGGTGCCCGTTGGGCGCTGGCGGCGGCGCTGCTCGGCTTCTTCGTGATGACACTCGACGCCCTGATCGTGAACGTCGCGCTGCCGGAGATCGGGCGCGGCTTCGGTGGCGGGATGACGGGGTTGCAGTGGGTGGTGGACGGTTACACGCTGATGTTCGCCGCGCTGCTGCTGTCCGCGGGGTCGGTGACCGACCGGGTCGGTGCACGGCAGGCGTTCGGAGCGGGGCTCGTGGTGTTCACCGTCGCCTCGGCGGCCTGCGGTTTCGCACCGAATCTGGGTGTGCTGGTCGGGGCGCGGCTGGTCCAGGGCGCGGGAGCCGCGGTGATCGTGCCGGCGTCGCTGGCGCTGATCCGCGAGGCGTTCCCCGACCCGGCCCGGCGGGCCCGGGCGATCTCGGTATGGGCGATGGGCGGCTCGGTGGGCGCCGCGGCCGGGCCGGTGCTGGGCGGTGTGCTGAGTGAGCTCAGCTGGCGGATGATCTTCTTCGTCAATCTGCCGGTGGGTGTGCTGGCGCTGTTCCTGCTCACCCGGACCGCCCGCTCGCCCCGCCGGGGCGATGCCCCCTTCGACTGGACCGGACAGATCGCCGCGGTGGCGGCGATGGGCGGCCTGACCTACGCGGCGATCGAGGCCGGCGCCGTGGGCGTGGGCGCGCCGCGCGTGCTGCTCGCGCTGGCGGTGGCCGTGGTCGCGGCGGTGGCCTTCCTCCTGGCCCAGGCGCGCGGCCGCAACCCGATGGTGCCGCTGGAGCTCCTGCGCGCCCGGACGATGGCGCTCTCGGCGACCGTGGGCTTCGCGCTCAACGTCGGCTTCTACGGGATGATCTTCCTGCTCGGCCTGTACCTCCAGCAGGACCGGGGCCTGTCGCCGATGGCCACCGGGCTGGCGTTCCTGCCGATGACGCTGCTGACCGCGGTCGTCAGCCCCACGGCCGCCTGGTTCGCCGCGAGGTTCGGGCCGCGGACGCCGGTCGTCGCCGGGCAGCTCCTGATGGCCGCGGGCCTGGTGGCGCTCTGCGTCCCGCCGGCGTCCGCGCCCGCCTGGCTGCTGGTCCTGCTGATGGTCCCGGTCGGAACCGGCGGCGGCCTCGCCGTACCGGCGGTGACCTCACTGCTCCTCGACCGCGTCCCCGCCCAGCGCGCCGGCACCGCGAGCGGCGTGCTGAACGCCTCCCGCCAGCTCGGCGGCGCCCTGTCCGTCGCCGTCTTCGGCGCCTTGGTCTCCAACCACGCGCACTTCCTGCACGGGCTGCGCACCAGCCTCCTGATCGCCGCGCTCCTCGTGCTCGCGACCGCGGCGGCGTCCCTGCTCCTCAAGGAGAAGACCTCATGACCACGACATCGACCTGGACGAGCCAGGAACTCGCCGCCATCGGAAACGCGGAGGAACTGGACATCGCCTCCCTGCGACGCTCCGGCGAGCTGGGCAGCCGACGAACCATCTGGGTGGTAAGGGTCGGCGACGACATCTACATCCGCTCGGTCAACGGTCCCGGCTCCGACTGGTACCGCGGCACCCGGGCCCGCCAGGAAGGCCGTATCCAGGCCGGCGGGATCGAGAAGGACGTCACGATCACCGACGCCGCGGACGACGTCAACGACGCCGTGGACTCCGCCTACCGGACCAAGTACGGGCACTACGCCGCGTCCATCATCAAGGCCATCACCAGCCCCGAGGCGAGCTCCACCACGATGCGGCTCGAACCCCGCTGACCGAATTTCCTTACGGACAACGGCAGTTCCACCAGTTCCACCAGTTCCACCAGAACCACCAGACCGGAGAAACCATGCTCACCGTCAACGCGTATGCCGCCACGGCCGCTGCCGAACCCCTCGTCCCGACCACCGTCGAGCGCCGTGACGTAGGCCCGCACGATGTCCTCATCGAGATCAAGTACTGCGGTATCTGCCACTCCGACATCAGCCACGCCCGCAGCGAGTGGGGCGAGCAGGTCTACCCGATCGTGCCCGGCCACGAGATCGCCGGCATCGTCACCGAGGTCGGCGCCGAGGTCGGCAAGTTCGCCGTCGGCGACCGGGTCGGCGTCGGCTGCATGGTCGAGTCCTGCCGCGAGTGCGAGTCGTGTCTGAGGGGCGAGGAGCAGTACTGCCTGAAGGGCAACACCCTCACCTACGGCGGCATCGACAAGGACGGCACGATCACCCAGGGCGGCTACTCCACCCACGTCGTGGTCACCGAGGACTTCGTCGTCCGCATCCCCAACGGCATCGACCTCGACGAGGCGGCCCCGCTGCTGTGCGCGGGCATCACGACCTACTCCCCGCTGCACCGCTACGGTGCGGGACCCGGCAAGAAGGTCGCCGTCATCGGCCTCGGCGGCCTGGGCCACATGGCCGTCAAGCTCGCGCACGCGATGGGCGCCGAGGTCACCGTGCTGTCCCAGTCGCTGAAGAAGATGGACGACGGCCTGCGCCTGGGCGCCGACCACTACCGCGCGACCAGCGACCCGGCCACCTTCGAGCAGCTCGCCGGCACCTTCGACCTCATCGTCAACACGGTCAGCGCCAAGCTCGACCTCGACGCATACCTCGGCCTGCTGGCCGTGAACGGTGCCCTGGTCAACGTAGGCGCCCCCGCCGAGCCCCTGTCGCTCAACGTGTTCTCGCTCCTCATGCGGGGCCGGTCCTTCGCCGGCTCGCTGATCGGCGGCATCCGCGAGACCCAGGAGATGCTCGACTTCTGCGCCGAGCACGGCATCGGCTCCGAGATCGAGGTCATCTCCGCCGAGAAGATCAACGAGGCGTACGAACGTGTCCTCGCCTCCGACGTCCGCTACCGCTTCGTCATCGACACCTCGACGCTGGCCTGACCAACGGCCACGTCCACCTGAGACCACCCCGTACGAGGAGCCGCGCCCCCCGAGAGCCCTCGTACGGGGTGCCGCCGAACAGAGAGGAGCGGGGGCGGCGTGGGGGGCCGTGTCACACCCTGGAACGCCGGCTCCCGGCATGGCACGGTGCCGTGATGCGAGAACGGTGACCAGGCTCGACACTCATCGAAGATCCTGTTGCGCCTACGGGAGTCCACCTGTCCATCTCCCTTGCTCCGGCCGACGCGCTCCCCGGCCTGTTCAAGCCCGCCCCGCAGAAACAGCCACACGAGAACCGAGGAGATGAGCGGATGACCACCACTGCTCCCTGGACCGACGACGAACTCGACCGGGTCGGATCGGCCGAGGAACTGGAGGTCGCCTCCCGGCGCCGGGACGGCGAGCTGGGCGGTTGGCGCACCATCTGGGTCGTGCGCGTGGACGACGACATCTACGTCCGCTCCGTGAACGGCCCCACCTCCGCATGGTTCCGCGGCACCCGAGCCCGCCACGAGGGCCGTATCGAGGCCGGCGGGGTCGAGAAGGACGTGGCGTTCGAGGACGTCGACGGCGAGATCAACGACGCGGTCGACACCGCCTACCGCACCAAGTACGGCCGTTACTCCGCCAACACCATCCAGCGCATCACGAGCTCCACCGCGGGCTCGACGACCATGCGGCTCCTGCCACGCTGAACGCCGCGGGAGAAGGCCCATGTTCACTGTCAACGCGCTGGGAGACATGCCGTGATCGGTCTCGAACTCGTCGTGGTCCTCGGCATGGCGGTACTCCTGGGCAACGCCGCCGGGGACCGCTTCCGGATCGCCCCTCCCGTCGTGCTGCTGGTCTTCGGCGCGCTGCTCGGCTTCGTGCCCGCGCTGCGCGAGGTGGAACTGCCGCCGGAAGCCGTCCTGCTCATCTTCCTGCCGGTGCTGCTGTACTGGGAGAGCCTCACCACCTCCCTGCGGGAGATCCGCCGTGACCTGCGCGGCATCATCCTGATGAGCACCCTGCTGGTCATCGGCACCGCCGGAGCCGTGGCGACCGTGGCACACGAACTGGGCCTGGCCTGGGGTCCGGCCTGGGTCCTCGGTGCGGCCGTGGCCCCGACCGACGCGACCGCAGTCGGCGTCCTCGCGAAGGCACTGCCGCGCCGCAACGTCACCCTGCTGCGCGCCGAGAGCCTCATCAACGACGGCACCGCGCTCGTGGTCTTCGGGCTGGCCGTCGGCATCACGGTCGGCGAGGAGCACTTCACCCTCCCACACGTCACCTGGCTGTTCGCGGTCTCCTATGTCGGCGGAGCCGCGGCCGGAGCGGTGACCGCGTGGCTGGTGATCAGGGTGCGGCGGGTCTTCGACGACCCGCTGCTGGGCAACGTGGCCATGATCCTCACCCCGTTCACCGCCTACCTGCTCGCCGAGCTGATCCATGCCTCCGGCGTCCTCGCGGCCGTGGCGGCGGGCCTGATCATGAGCCAGGCCGGACCACGTGTGGCCGGCGCCGCGATGCGCCGTCAGGCGGAGGAGTCCTGGTCACTGGCCACCTTCCTGCTCAACGGCTCCCTGTTCGTCCTCGTCGGCCTGCAGGCACAGGCCGCCGTACGCGAGCTGCACGGCAGCGAACTCACCCATGCCCTCATCGCCGTCGCGGCCGTCTCCGCCGTGGTCGTCGCGGCGCGCTTCGCGTTCAACTTCTCCGTCCCGTACCTGATCCGCCTGCTCGACCGGCGTCCGCAGCAGCGCCTGCGCCGGATGAACCACCGCGCCCGGGTGGTCACTTCGATCGCGGGCTTCCGGGGCGCGGTCTCGCTGGCGGTGGCCCTGTCGGTGCCGACGACGCTCGACTCCGGCGCGCCCTTCCCGGACCGCGACACGATCGTGTTCGTCACCTCCGGCGTCATCGTCACCACGCTGGTCGTACAGGGGCTGCTGCTGCCGGCCGTGGTGCGCTGGGCCCGACTGCCCCACGACACGTCGGTGGAGGAAGAACGCTTCCTCGCCGAGACCACCGCCACCGAGGAGGCCCTCAAAGCCCTCCCGGAACTCGTCGACGACCTGGGCACCGCCCCGGCCGTCGCCGAACGCATGCGCCAGGAGTACGAGACCCACCTGCTCGTCGTCCGGGCCGGCGGCGGTGACAGCGACGACGAGGACGAGGACGTCCTGCGCCACCACCGGCACTACACCGCCCTGCGCCTGGCCCTCCTCGCCCACAAACGCGCCACGTTGGTCCGCCTGCGCGACGACCACGAGATCGACGACACCGTGCTGCGCCACGTCCAGCGCCAGCTCGACATCGAAGAAGTACGGCTGTCCCGACGCCAAGCCGCCGAATGACCCACGAGGACAGGAGAAACCATGCCCGCATCCCCTGACGCGAACGCCCGCGAAGAAGTCCTCACCGCCTACCGCGCCCACCTGCGGGCGATGGCCGACGGTGACACCGACGCCCTGGACGACCTGCTCGACAGCGGCTTCACCCTCACCCACATCACCGGGTACCAACAGCCCAAGGCCGAGTGGCTGTCCCAGATGCGAGCCGGCCAGTTCATCTACCACAGCGTGAACGAGAAGTACGTCGCCGTCGACGTTGAGGACGACACGGCCCGGCTCGTCGGCCGCATCGTCACGGAGGCAACGGTCTACGGCACCCACGCCGACTGGCCGCTGCAATTCACCATGAACTACGCCCGGGACGGCGAAACGTGGACCGCGCTGCGCTCAGTGGCAACGACCTGGTGACACATAGGCGGTCGGCCCGCCGAGGGCGGAGATCGGCGAGCGGGTATGCCGAAGTCGTGGCCGACATGCCAACGTCCTGACACGGAACCCACCGGCCTGGGGTCAGGACGAGGTGGACGATGTCGTACCCGGTGTCGCCGGCCTGGAAGTCGGCTGGCGGGCCAGGAGGTCGAGGAGGGCGACCGCGTCGTGGTCGGGGGTGCCGGGTTCGGCGTTGTACGCGAGCAGGTGGTGGCCGGGGGTGCCTTCCAACTGCAGGGCCTGGTAGCCGAGAGTGAGGTCGCCGACCTCGGGGTGGTGGAAGGCCTTCCTGCCGTACGAGCGGTTCTTGACGTCGTAGCGCTTCCACAGGCGAGCGAACTCCGGGCTCTTCAGCAGGAGTTCACCGACCAGCCGGGTCAGGTCCGGGGCGTCGGGGTCGGTGCCGGCCAGCGTGCGGAGGTGGGCGACGCAGCCACGGACCTGGTTGCCCCAGTCGCCGAACAGGTCGCGGGCGGCGGGGTGCAGGAAGACATAGCGGGCGATGTTGCGCTCCTTGGCCGGCCATTCCTCGATCCCGGTGAGGAGCCTGAGCCCGGCAGGGTTCGCGGCGAGCAGGTCGTTCGTACGGCTGACCACGTACGCGGGGGCCGGCCGCAGACTTTCCAGCAGGAGCTTGACACCGGGCCGTACGTTCCGGCTAGGTGCGGCCACAGGCTCCGGTGCCGTCCTGGCGGCGATGGCGGCCAGGCTGCGCAAATGCTCCGCCTCGTCCGGTTCCAGCAGGAGGGCACGGGCGAGAGAGTCGACGACGGAGGGGCTGGGGCGGGTCTCCTTGCCACGCTCCAGCCGGGAGTAGTAGTCGATGCTGATGCCGGACAGTATGGCCAGTTCCTCGCGGCGCAGGCCGGGGGTGCGGCGCAGGCCGGCGCCGGTCGGCAGGCCGGCCTGCCCGGGGGTCACCCGGGCCCGGCAGGCGCGCAGGAAGCGGCCCAGCTCGGTGCCGTGCTGCTGCTGAGGTGTCATGCCGTCGAGTGTGCAGTGCCCCGTGACCTGCCCGGTAGGCGGTTGGGGGGCCCTGTCACACCCCGGAATACCGCTCCCCGGCACAGTTCGCCCTGCCACCGGGCGAGCCCGGCCAGCAGGCTGGAGTCGGCCTGAGGACCAGGCTCTCACGCGGGAGACCCGCCCGCGTCCCCACCCCGGCCCCCGGCACCCATGCGGCGTGCCGGAGACCCACGGGCACCCGAGTAACCCACGGAGCGGCAGGCATGAAGCACATCAGACTGGGCGACCTGGAGGTCTCCCGTATCGGCCTCGGCGCGATGCCGATGAACGCCTTCTACACGGGCAAGGACACCGACGAGACCGAGGGGATCCGCACCGTCCACCGGGCCCTCGAGCTGGGCATCACCCACATCGACACCGCCGAGGTCTACGGCCCCTTCACCAACGAGGAGTTCGTCGCCAAGGCACTCAAGGGCCGCCGGGACCAGGTGGTGCTGGCGTCGAAGTTCGGGTTCATCTCGCACACGGGCCGCGATGGCCTCGACAGCAGCCCGGAGAGCATCCGGATCTCGGTCGAGGGCTCGCTGAAGCGCCTCGGTACCGACTACATCGACCTGTACTACCAGCACCGCGTCGACCCCGACACACCCATCGAGGACACCGTCGGGGCCCTCGCCGAGCTGGTCCAGGAGGGCAAGATCCGCCACATCGGTCTGTCCGAGGCCGCGCCGGACACCATCCGCCGCGCCCACGCCGTACACCCGATCACGGCGCTGCAGACCGAGTACTCCCTGTGGTCGCGTGACCCGGAGGCGGAGATCCTGCCGACCACGCGGGAGCTGGGTATCGGCTTCGTGCCCTGGTCGCCGCTCGGCCACGGCTTCCTGACCGGCGCCATCCGCTCGACCGACTGGTTCGACGATGACGACTTCCGCAAGAACAACCCGCGGTTCCTCCCCGGCAACTTCGAGCAGAACCTGCGGGTCGCCGACGAGGTCAAGGCCGTCGCCGACGAGGCCGAAGCCACCCCGGCCCAGGTGGCCCTGGCCTGGCTGCTGGCCCAGGGCGACGACATCGCCCCGATCCCCGGTACCAAGCGCGTGGCCCACCTGGAGGACAACACCGCTGCCGACGGCGTGGAACTGACTGCCGCGCAGATCGAGAAGCTGAACAACCTCACCCCGGCCGCGGGCGAGCGCCTCGACGAGGCGGCCATGGGGCTGTCCGACCGCTGATTCGAACCCCGGCCGTCCGTCCCCGTACCCGTCCCCGTCCCCGTCCGACGACACGGGGGCGTGGACGGGCGGCTCCCGATATCACGGGGTGTGGCGAACCTCCGGGGCCGTGCGCTGTGCGCGTCCGGGGTCTCCCGGCGTGCCTGGTGCAACGGACCGCACCACGTGCTCGACACGAGGGCGCGCATCCCGGTCCGTCAGGTGGTGGCCACGCGGGTCATCGCCGAGGAGGCCGCGGTGGGCCGACGGACTGGCGACGGTTCGGTGCGCATGCACGCGAACGGCCACGCCGAGATCTCCCGAAGCTTCGACGGGCGGCTCTTCGCCTGAGGGCACGGCACAACAGAACCCGCATCAGAAAATCAGGACAGCATGCTACCCGGCTCGGTGGTTCTAAGGGGCCCTGTCACACCCTGGAACACCACTCCCCGGCACAGCACGGTCTCCCTCGTGGTGAGCGAAGGCAGCAGACTGTCATCAGCTTGAAGATCAGATTCGCGTGACAGGCACCCGGGAACCAGGGAGCGGCACTCATGAAGCACATCAAACTGGGAGACCTGGACGTTTCCCGTATCGGTCTGGGAGCCATGTCGATGTCCCACGCCTACACGGGCGCGGGCTCGGACGACGCCGAGTCGATCCGTACCATCCATCGGGCACTCGACCTGGGCGTCACCCTCATCGACACCGCCGAGGTCTACGGCCCGTACACCAATGAGGAGCTCGTGGGCCGGGCCCTCAAGGGGCGTCGTGACCAGGTCGTGGTGGCGACGAAGTTCGGCTTCATGTCGCACACGGACCACGGCGCCGGCGCCCTGGACAGCAGCCCGCAGAACATCCGTATCGCCGTCGAGGGGTCCCTGAAGCGGTTGGGCACCGACTACATCGACCTGTACTACCAGCACCGGGTCGACCCGGACACGCCCATCGAGGAGACGGTCGGGACGCTGGCCGAGCTGGTCGAGGAAGGCAAGGTCCGCCACATCGGGCTGTCCGAGGCGGGGGTCGAGACCATCCGCCGTGCCCATGCCGTCCACCCGATCACCGCTCTGCAGTCGGAGTACTCCCTGTGGACCCGTGACCCGGAACCCGAGGTACTGCCGACGCTGCGCGAGCTGGGCGTCGGCTTCGTGCCCTACTCCCCGCTGGGCCACGGCTTCCTCACCGGACAGATCCGCTCGACGGACGACTTCGCCGACGACGACTGGCGCAAGAACAACCCGCGCTTCACCGGTGAGAACTTCCAGCGCAACCTGCGCCTGGCCGACGAGGTCAAGGCCGTCGCCGACGAGGCCGGTGCCACCCCCGCGCAGGTGGCCCTGGCCTGGCTGCTGGCCCAGGGTGACGACATCGCCCCGATCCCCGGCACCAAGCGGGTCGAACGCGTTGAGGAGAACACCGCCGCCGACGGCATCGAACTGAGCGCCGAGCAGCTCGCCAAGCTCGACAACCTCACCCCGGCCGTCGGCGACCACCACGACGAGGCGGGCACGCGGCTGCTCGGCCGCTGACAGCCGCCCGCATCAACAAACACGGCTCATCCTCCGCCGGCACATCGAGAACGGCCTGTCCACGATCCCGAAGTCCGTCAGGCCGCACCGCACTCGGAGTCCTGTCCATGCCCGCGAGCCGGCCGTCAGCGGGGAAATCGGGAAGACCGCCTCACCATCCGAAAGGGACCGGGGCCAAGGCCTACGAAAGCGAGGACCGCATGACCGCCGAGGACCATGTGGAGGCCGCAGCACCGGGTCCCCCCACCCCGCCCATCTCCACGTCGTCCCCCACCTGTTCGGTACCGGCCGCTTCCTCGTCGGCCCCGGCTGGTCCCGTGAGCACCCGCCGGATCGTCCCCATCGCCCTGGTCCTCGCCTACTACGGCGCGTACATAGCTGTCATGACCCCGCCGACTGTCAGCATGGCGCTGCGCGTCGTGGACGTGGTGGGCGCCGACCGCAAGGTCTCGGTGCTCGGCACGGTCCTGTCCGTCGGGGCACTGGCGGGCGCCGTGGCCTCGCCACTGCTCGGCCGGCTGTCGGACCGGACCACGCTGGGGTTCGGCAAGCGACGGTCGTGGCTGGTGATCGGCCCCGTACTGGGGTTCGTCGGACTCGCCCTGATCGGCTTCGGCGACGGAGTGGCCCTTTTGATCGTCGGCTGGGTGCTGGCCCAGGCCGGCTGGTCGGGCACGCTGATGGTCTGCCAGGCGATCCTGCCCGAGCACGTGCCGGACACGATGCGCGGCCGGATCAGCGGGCTGATGGGTGCGGGGATGCCCATCGGCATGGTCGGCGGCACTCTGACCGTCAGTCTGACCGCTTCGAGCCCCGCTCTGATGCTGCTCGTGCCCGGCCTGATCGGCGTCGCCGCCGCGGCTCTGCTCGTCGGCGTCGTCCCCGACTCACCGGCCGACAAGGCATCCCTGCCCCACCTCGGGCCGAAGGAACTGCTGCAGACCTTCTACGTGAACCCGCGCCGCTATCCGGCGTACTCATGGGCCTTCCTGAGCCGCTTCCTGATGTTCTCCGGCGTCTTCATCATCCTGACCTACCAGACCTACATCGTCTCCGACCGCATCGGATACACGGCGGACGCAACGGCGAACAAGGTCTTCCAGTCGACGCTGGTCATGGTGGCCGGATCGATCGCCGCCTCCGTCCTCTTCGGCTCGCTCGGCGACCGCACCGGACGGCTCAAGCCCTTCCTGCGGACAGGCGCGGCCGCCGCTGCCGCCGGTCTGCTCGTCCTCACCATCGACGACAGCTTCGGGATCTTCCTCGCCGGGATGCTGATCGTCGGGATCGCGCAGGGCGGCTCCCTCGCCGACGACCTGCCGATGATCACCCGGGTGCTTCCCGACCCGCACGACGCCGCCCAGGAACTCGGGGTCTACAACCTCGGCCTGGTCCTGCCGCAGATGCTGATTCCGCTGTACGGCCCGGTGCTGATCGGCTCCGACGACAACTACCCCCTGCTGTTCACCGTCGGGGCCGTCTGCTCCGCGGCCGCCGCCTTCACCCTCGTCGGCGTACGCGGCATCAAGTGAGCGACCGCGGCACGCACCCGCAGCAGAACCCGAGAGACAGGACACGTGCCATGTCCGATCCGACTGCTCCGCGCGCCGGAGCCCTGGTCCTGTTCGGCATCACCGGCGACCTCGCCAGGAAGATGCTGCTGCCCGCCCTCTACCAGCTCGCCCGGCGGGGCGCGTTGACCGAGCCGGTCGTCGGCGTGACCCGCGGCGGCTGGACCCTGGACAGGCTGCGCCGGCACGCCCACGACGCCGTCGCCGCCCAGGGCCCTGTCGACGAGGACGCGTTCACACGTTTCTCCGGCCTGCTGCGGCTGGCCACCATCGACTACGACGACCCCGGCAGCTTCCGCTCGATCGCCGAGCAGACCGCGGGCTGTGGCCATCTCGCCCACTACTTGGCGATCCCGCCCGTCCTGTACGCCAGGGCCGCCACTTGTCTCGCCGGGGCCGGACTGAACGAGAACGCGCGCCTGGTCGTGGAGAAGCCCTTCGGACACGACCTCGTCTCCGCCCGCGAACTGCAGAGCGAACTGACGAAGTACTTTCCCGAGGAGCGCCTGCGCCGCGTCGACCACTTCCTCGGCAAGGACGTCGTCGAGGACCTGCTCACCTTCCGCTTCGCCAACACGCTGATGCGCGCCGTCCTCGACCGACACCACGTGCGCAGCGTCCAGGTCACGATGGCCGAGGACTTCGACGTCGCCGACCGCGGGGGCTTCTACGACGCTGTCGGCTGCCTGCGCGACGTCGTCCAGAACCATCTTCTGCAGACCCTGGCCTACTTCGTCATGGAGGCTCCCCGGTCCGGCTCGGCCGCCGACACTCTCACCGAACGTGCCCGCGCCCTCAAGGCCGTCCGGACCGTCCGCCCCGAGGACTACGTACGCGGCCGGTACGCGGGCTACCTCGACACCGAGGGCGTGAAGCCGGACTCCACCACCGAGACGTACGCCGCCCTGCGCACCTACGTCGACACCGACCGCTGGTCCGGTGTCCCTTTCACCATCCGCGCGGGCAAGGACATGGAGACCACCTCCACCGAGATCGTCGTGGAACTGGACAGGCCGGTGCCCGGCCACCATCACACACAGGGCGCGCAGACCGCCGGCCCCAACCTCGTCCGCTTCCGTCTCATGCCCCGCTCCGGCGTCACGTTCAGCCTGCTCGCCCAACACGGAGGCGACGGAACGCTGTTGGACGAGGTCACCGTCACCACCGACTTCACCCGGCTCACCGGCAGCGACACCAGCGCGTACGAGCACATTCTCGAGGACTCCCTCACCGGCGACCCGCGTCGCTTCTGCCGGATGGACATGGTCGAGGAGTGCTGGCGCATCGTCGGCGGCCTCCTCACCTCCGAAGGGAAGCCCGTCGTCTACCGGCCCGGCAGCTGGGGCCCCGCGGAGGCCGACCGGCTGGTCACCGACGAACGCTGGTTTCCGCTGGAGAACGTGTAGCCGCCGGTCCGCATCCGTGATCGGCGCAAGCGTGAAGAACCGGCAGAGACGCGGCGTGACTCGACGCCGCACGTACCACCGCGGCGACCCGCGTACCCAGCTCGGTCGGAGAGTCGTTCCGGCGACGGGGACTCTGTTCGGGCTGGATCAGGACGGCTTGCCCACCCCCGCCCCCGCGGCGGCCGCCAGGCTCGGCTGGAGGCGGCGGGCGGCGTCGAGGTGGTCGGCGGTCCAGATGATGCGTACGGCGGTGTCCGTGGCCTGTCCGTGCTCGTCGCTCAGATCGCGGCGGAGGGATTCGACCAGCTCCGCTTCGGCCACGGGATTGCGCGGCAGCGGATCCCGGACGGGGGTGTCCTGGCCCAGGACGGCGGCCAGGTCCCGGTACCAGCCGGAGACGCGGCCCACCGCGCCCAGGAGGACGAGGCGAGCACCGGCCCGGTCCGGCTCGGGCTGCGAGGCGCCGGCACGCTGCCACAGTCCCAGCACCGCGTCCGCCGCCAGGCGCAGCCCCACGATGCCGGTGACCAGGGTGGTCATCTCGGCCAGGGGCACCGGTTTCGGGCCGCGTTCGGCCAGGTAGCTGCGGAAGGCGTCGTCGAGCCTCCGTGCGGCTGCCGCGGCTTCGAAGCGTTCTTGCAGCGCGGCATCGGCGGAGACGGGCTCGGTGCCACAGCGGCCGACGGCGTATTCCACCGCGACCGCCAGGTACTGGGCGCTCTCTCGGTACGCCTCGGCCAGAGCACGGTCGACCGCAGCCGTCGCGCCACGGGGCCAGAAGAAGAGCCCCACCAGCACGCTCACCGCGCAGCCGATCGCGATGTCCTGGATCCGCAGGAGCACGATGTGCCAGTCGGGGTCCTGGCCGATGTTGAACATGATGACCAGCGTGATGGTGAAGGACGCCTGACCGGCGGCGAAGGAGATCGCGGCGGGGGCGATGCCGGCGAGGAGCACCGCGAGGGGCAGCAGGAACCAGAGAACCGTGCCGTGGTGACCGATGAGCTGCAGCAGCACGGTGCCGACGATCGAACCCGCGACGGTGCCGCCCAGGGCGCGCACCGCGTTCTGCCCGGTGTTGAGGGCGTTGGAGCGCAGCACCGACAACGTGCCCAGGAGTACCCAGAACGAGTGCTGGACGCCCGTCACGTTCGCGAGGGCGACCGCGATACCGAGACCTACCGCTCCCCGCAGGCTGTTGTGCAGCCAGACGGACTGCGGTCGAAGGTGGGCGGCGGCCCGCTCACGCGCCGAGGTCAGCGGCGTGGCCGCGGCACCGGGCTCGCCGCCGAGCACACGTTCGAACCAGCTCCTGCGTTCGGCCGCCGCGGCCCGGTCCACGTTGCCGGCGATCTGCAGCGTCGCGAACCCCAGCTCCTGCGCCCGGAACGACAGGTCCAGGGCGCCGATGACGGGGTGCACCTGCGACGGCGTACCGGCTCCGCCCCGGTGCACGGGCAGGCGGGCCGTGGCGTTGCGTTCCATGTCGGCCATGGCCGTACGCAGGCACTCCGAAGCGGAGCGCAGCCCGTCCGGCGAGCCGTGCGGAGCATCGAGCAGGGCGGCCGCCTCGTCGAGCACGGCGGCAGCGGATCGCCGTACGGTCTGGGCGTCGGCGTCGCACGCCGGGTGGCCGTCGGGGGAGGGGGCGCTGTCGGCCAGGATGCCACTGAGCCACGTCAGTTCGTCGACGAGACGGACCGTGGCGCGCGAGCTGGTGGACAGGCCGGTGGGGCGATAGGGGGTGGCATCGAACACGGTGCGCAGATCGGCTGCCGCGGCGGAGGCCTTGTCGGCCGTGGCGCGGCACTGTCCGGTGCTCGGCGCGCCCGGACCGCCTGCCAGGAGGGATGCGTCGGTGCGCAGCTGCCCGGCAGCGGCACGGCAGACCTGGGCGGCGGGTGCGGCAAGCGGGTCCGCGGCGGGGCGGGGCCACAGGAAGGTGATCGCCAGCATGGAGGCGGCTGCCGCGAGGCCCGTTCCCGCGAGCCGGTCGGGAAGGTCGGAGAACGGGACGGGTGAGGTCACCGGGAGGACGAAGGCCAGCAGCAGCGCGGTGGACGCGCCTGCGAGGACGGAGCTGACCACGCCGGAGAACAGCACCAGGAAGCCGATGACGACCATGACGGCGACCGCGAGCCAGGTCTCGTCGGCCACGAGCGTCCCCAGGCAGATGAGGGCGGCCCAGGCCACCGCCAGACCGAGGTGTGCCCGTAGTCGCTGCACCATCGGCCCGGTGAAGTCCACGAGCAGGAGCATCGAGAACGAACCGAACGCGGCGAACGTCGCCATCGTCGGCGAGCCGATGACCTGGCTGCACAGGGCGAACAGGGCGGGCATCACGACGGCCGTCCGCCCGGCACGCCGGGTGGCCGCCAGCTCGGGATCGTGGTCACGCAGCCACGATGCGGCCGGCCCGAGCCGGATACGGCTGAATGTCTGCACCGCTCTCACGATCCGTCCGGGTCAGAGGTGCTTGGCGTAGAAGTCCGTCAGCTTCGCGACCACCTGCGGCACGAACTCCGGCTTGTCGTACAGGTCGATGTGCGTGGCGCCGTCGACGACGAACACCTCCCTGGGCTCCTTGGCCCGGGCGACGGCCTCCTCGCTGAAGTAGCGGGTGTCCGCCTCGGAACCGGCGATCATCAGCAGCGGCCGCGGAGAGATCGACTCGACATGCGCGAACGCGTCGAACGCCATCTGCTTGTCCAGGCTGGTGAAGACGTACCTGCCGGGCGCGTTCGGGTGCTGCCCCCGGGGAGTGCAGTAGTAGTCGTAGCCCTCGCGGTACAGCTCGGGTGTGTCCTGCGTGATCTCCTCGGCGGACATGGGCACGAAGTTGATCATGCGGAGAGGCTCGCCCGCCGCCTCCTTGGTGCGCTGCTCGCCGATCTCCTTGAGACGCCGGACGCGGAACTCCTCGGAGAACAGCCCGCGCGGGACGCCCTCCCGGCGGGCCGAGCCGACGTCGAAGGCGCTGACGGTACCGACGGCCTTGATCCGCGCCTCGGTCTGCGCCGCGTTGACGGTGTAGCCGCCGCCCGCGCAGATGCCCAGGGCGCCGATGCGGTCCGGGTCCACCTGGGGGTGGTTGCCGAGGTGGTCGACCGCGCACCGGATGTCCTCGACGCGGTCGCCGGGGACCTCGTACAGGCGCGGCTCGCCGCCGCTCTCGCCGTAGTGGGAGGCGTCGTAGGCCAGGGCGATGAAGCCCTGCTCGGCGAGCTTCTCGGCGTACAGGCCCGAGGTCTGCTCCTTCACACCGCCGAACGGGTGGGTGACGACGACGGCGGCGTACGTCCTGCCCTCGTCGAAGCCCGGGGGCAGGAAGAGGTTTCCCACGACCTGGTGCGTGCCGTGCGGGAAGCTGACCTTCTGAGTCATCGGTTCAGGCCCTTCTCGGCGAGGAAGTCGGAGATCTGGTCGGCGATCCGGACGTTGTTGAGGTCCGAGAAGAGGAAGTGGGAGTTGCCGGTGATACCGATCTCCGGGAGGTGGACGAGGGTGGCGTCGCCGCCGTGGCGGTTGAGGGCGTCGACGAAGAGCCGGGCCATCGCGAGCCGGACGCGCCAGTTGTCCCGGCCGGCGATGCCGGTCGGCTCGGTCGGGATGTTGTCGCCGTAGTAGACGACGATCGGGACCTTCGTCAGCCGCCGGAACTCCTTCAGCGGTACGGACTCGCCCGTGAGGGTGCCCGCGG
This sequence comes from Streptomyces vulcanius, assembly GCF_042653945.1. Taxonomy (NCBI): domain Bacteria; kingdom Bacillati; phylum Actinomycetota; class Actinomycetes; order Kitasatosporales; family Streptomycetaceae; genus Streptomyces; species Streptomyces vulcanius. Next base: position 133,330 of record NZ_JBHSFK010000015.1, read on the forward strand.
AACTCGGCATCGGGTCCGGCACCTCGCCCTCGGGGAAGACGAAGCCGCTGCCCGGCTCCAGTGCGACGACCGCCTTGATGTTCCGGTTTCTCATCGTCGCGTCCCAGCCGAAGCCGCCGGCGTGCGAGTGGGTGACGAGGATGCCCGGGCCGATCTCGTCGAAGAGCGCCGAGACCCCGTTGGCGAGGACCTCGCCGTCGATCGGGCCGGTGTCGGGGAGCATCGACCGGAAGAACTGCTCGCGCGCTTGCGGGCCCTTCGGGAACTGCCCGCCGGGATAGGTGTCGGGCCACAGGCCGAACCGGAACTGGTTGTAGAACCACTGGTCGGAGGTCGAGGCGTCGGTGGCGGTGCTCACCGTGGTCTGCCCGGCGCTGCCCCGGCGGGGCTGGTCGAGGGTGTACACGCCGAACCGGCGGCGCAGGAAGATGGTCTGGAAGCCCTCGCGTCCGTCCGGGGTGGTGCCCCAACCGGCTCCGGACTGCTTGTAGCCGTGCCACAGCACCAGCGGCAGCCTGCGGGCGCGCACCGGCTTCTGGAAGAAGACGCGGGCGTGGTCGCCGTGCAGCGTCTGGCCGGCGGGGTTGGTCGGGTTGCGGGGATCGAAGGTCCCGGGACTGGTGACCACGGTCCCGCCGACCGCGAAGCTGCCCTGCTCCTGAATCGTCAGCGGCGCGAAACCGTGTCCGTCGGCGGCTGCTGTCATGTCGTCGTCTTCACCCTTGCTGGAGGCCTGCGCGCTGGAGGCGAGTCCGACCGCCGGAGCCGCAGCGGCTGCGGTGAGCCCCATGACCATGTCTCTACGCTTCACTGGTGTTTCCTTCGTACTCGTCATCGCGCACGTGCTCGCCCCACTCGACGTCGGGCACGGCGGGATCTCCGGTGCTGTCCGACAGGGCGAGATGGGTCATGAAGTGGTCGGGGGCGGCACCGTGCCAGTGCCACTCGCCGGGGGGTGTGTGGACGGTGTCGCCCGGGCGCATCACCAGGACCTCACCGCCGCGGGACTGAACCAGGCCGATACCCGAGGTGACATGCAGGGTCTGCCCGAGCGCGTGCCGGTGCCAGGCGGTGCGGGCGCAGGGCGAGAACCGCACCATGGCCGCACGCAGACGCGAGGGCTCCTGGGCCTCCGTGATGGTGTCCACCCACACATCACCGGTGAACCGTTCCGGAGGGGCCATGGCCGAGGGCTTCTTCTCGAGGAACCTCATGGACCCCGCCCCGCTACTTCGTCTCGTCGTCGACGATGGCCTTGAGCTGGGTGAGCGCTCCCATCCCGCTGGGCCATCCGGCGTAGAAGGCCAAGTGGGTGAGGGCCTCGACGAGTTCGTCCCTGCTCAGCCCGTTCTCCAGCGCCAGACGCAGATGGCTGTTCAGCTGCTCCGGGCGGTACGTCGCAGCCAGCACGGAGACGGTGATCAGGCTGCGATCCCGCGGGGACAGGCCTTCACGCTTCCACACGTCGCCGAACAGCACGTCGTCGGTCAGCTGGACCATCTTCGGCGCGAGGTCGCCGAGGAGTTGCTGGGCCCGCGAGGGTTCCTGTGCCATGTGTGTGCCGCCTTTCTTCGTATTCCGTCTCGCGCTCGGGCGCCATGGGGCGGCAGTCTTGGGACGATTGCCGCTGTACCGCTCGAGGCGCGGCAGGCCGGCCTGCCTGCGCGTCGGGCAGTCCGGCGAATTCGGTATCTTCGCGACATGGTGGAGATGCGACGACCGGAATCGCTGCACGCAGACGAGGCCCTTGCCCGGAGAGGTGATCTTCGTTTCGTGTACAGCTTGCTCGCCGGTGGCGGCGCGTGACAGACCGCGCCGTGCCGGGGAGCAGCGTTCAGGGGCATGACAGGGCCCTTCACATGCACGGCAGCCGAGCGCAGACTGGTCGGTTCCAGATACCTGCCTCCTACCGCGATCACAGCACTGAACCCGCACGGGGCGCTGCGGGGAAGCGCGCTTCGCGTGCGGGTTCCGCGGTGGTACTGCGTTCTCACCGCACAAGGAGTAGCCGGTCGTTCGTCGGTCAGGGAGTGACGAGGACCTTCAGCGCCTCGCGCTGGTCCATGGCGCGGTAGCCCTCCGGAGTCTGCTCAAGGGTGACGGTGCGGTCGAAGACGCGACCCGGGTCGACCGTGCCGTTCAGAACATCGGGCAGCAACTGCTCGATGTAAGCGCGTACGGGGGCCGGCCCGCCGGTAAGGGTGACGTTGGGGCCGAAGAGGCTGCCGAAGCCGACGGGGGCGTCGTCGTACTGGGGGACGCCGACGCGGCTGATGACGCCGCCGGGGCGGACGGTACCGACGGCCATCTCGTAGGCGGGCAGGTGGCCGACGGCTTCGAGGACGGCACGGGTGCCGCGGCCGCCGGTCAGGTCGCGGACCTTGGCGATGCCTTGCTCTCCGCGCTCGGCGACGACGTCGGTGGCGCCGAAGTAGCGGCCCAGGTCGGTGCGGCTCTTGTGTCGGCCCATGAGGATGATCCGCTCGGCGCCGAGCTGCTTGGCCGACAGGACGGCGAGCAGGCCCACGGCGCCGTCACCAATGACGGTGACCGAGTCACCGGGCTTGACGCGGGCCTGGTGGGCCGCGTGGTAGCCGGTGCCGTAGACGTCGGCGAGGGTGAGCAGAGAGGGCAGCAGCTTCTCGTCGACATCGCCCGGGAGCTTGACCAGGGTGCCCTGGGCCTGGGGGACGCGGACGGCCTCAGCCTGGGCGCCGCCGATGCCTGCGGCGAAGAAGCCGCCGTTGGGGCAGGAGGTGTGCAGGCCCGCGCGGCAGAACTCGCAGGTGTTGTCGGCGAACGCGAACGGCGCCACCACCAGGTCGCCGCGCCTCAGAGCGGAGACCTCGGAGCCGACTTCCTCGACCGTGCCGAGGAACTCGTGGCCCATGGGAACGGGCCCGTCGGCTGCCGACATGGTGTGGTACGGGTGCAGGTCACTCCCACACACGCAGGAGCGCACGACACGCACGATCGCGTCAGTGGGCTGTTCGATGACCGGGTCGGATATGTCCTGGACGCGTACGTCGCCGGCTTCGTACATGAAGGTGGCCCGCATGGGGGACAACTCGCTTTCGTTGCAGGGGGTTGGACGTCGGGCTGTCAGCTGGGTGCAGGGACGGCAGGGGCGCGGCCGTCGCAGCAGGCTGCTGCCGGCCGGCGTTCAGGGGACGGTGAGGACGATCTTTCCGTGGGCCTGGTGGGAGCGGAGCCGTTCGGCGGCCGCGGCAGCGGTGTCGAAGGACAGGGTGGTGTCGACCAGGGGCCGTACCCGTCCTTCGGCGACGGCGGGAAGCAGCGCCTTGCCGGCGGCCGCGATGACGGCGCCGAGTTCGGCAGCGCGGGTGAAGCCGAAGGACACTCCGCAGACGCGGAGGTGGCGGTAGGACAGGGCATCGAGGTCGATGGTGGAAGCGGCCTGGTCGAGTCGACCGATGTTGACCACGGCGCCGTCGGTGCGGGTGGCGGGCAGGCAAGCGGCGAAGGTCTGACCGCCGACGTGGTCCAGGGCCACGTCGACGCCTTCGCCGTCGGTGGCGTCGAGCACGGCCCGGGCGAGGTCTTGCTCGCCGGAGACCACGACGGTGTCCGCGCCGGCCCGCTTGAGCAGCTCGCTCTTGGCGGCGCTGCGGGTGGTGGCGATGATCCGGCTCGCACCGAGAGCGCGGGCGATCTGCACGCCGATCAGGCCGATGCTGGACGTGGCACCGGTGATCAGCACCGAACGCCCGGCTCGGAATCCGGCCACGGAGAGGGCTCCGTGTTCGGTGAGCATGCCGGTGGGCAGCGCGCACGCCTCCTCGTGGCCGAGTTCGTCGGGCACGGGAAGGACGTGCCGGTGGTCGGCCAGGACGTACTGGGCGAAACTGCCGGGTGTCGTGCCCATCACCCGGGTTCCCACCGCGGGCGCCTGGACTCCGTCGCCGATGGCGATGACCTCACCGGCGAACTCGTAGCCGGCCTGGTACTCGTTGCCCGTGCCGCCGGATGTGGGGTCGGCGGCGGCCAGCATGGAGGCGTCGGCGTTGTTGAGCGCCACCGCGCGGGCGCGCACCACGACCTGCCCCGGGCCCGGTTCGGGGACGGGGACCTGTCGCGGGGCCCAGTCGGGTCCGATGCCGCCGAACAGTGCGGTCATGGTGACGGGCATGAGCGGGTTTCCCTTCGCGTGGTTCAGTGGCTGCGGGTGCGGGAGGCGCGGTACTGCTCGTCGGTGACGTGCTCCAGCCAGGTCGTCTCCGGCTGGTGGCCGCCGGGGGCGGTGCCGTCCCACAGGGCGAGGTGCTGCATGAAACGGTCCTCAGTCGCGCCGTGCCAGTGCTCCTCGCCGGGCGGGCAGGTCACCGTCTCGCCGGGGTGCGCTTCGAAAACGGTGCCGTCCCGCGTGCCGATCAGGGCGATGCCGGCTACGACATGCAGGGTTTGGCCGACGGCGTGGTGGTGCCAGGCGGTGCGGGCGCCCGGCGCGAAGCGCACCATGTTGGCCCGGATCCGGGAGGGCTCTTGGCCTGCGTGGATGACGTCGAACCAGACGTCACCGTTGAACCAGTCCTGCGGTCCCTTGCCGGTGGACTGGGGCTTGACGAATTCCATCTCGCTGTTCCTCTCGTACGACCGACGCCGGGTGCGGGGTGGGCCCGACTCAGGCGGTGGTCGGGGCGGTGATGTGCTTGAGGCGGGTGAGTGCATCCATGGCGTTGGGCCAGCCCGCGTAGAAGGCCAGGTGCGTCAGTGCTTCGGCGAGCTCCTCGCGGCTCAGCCCGTTGTCCAGCGCCAGCCGCAAGTGGAAGGTGAGCTGCTCGCCCCGGTAAAGGGCGGCCAGCGTCGTGACCGTCACCAGACTCCTGTCGCGGGGAGAAAGTCCGGGTCGCTCCCACACGTCTCCGAAAAGCACCTCGTCGGTCAGTTCCACCATCTTCGGCGCCACATCACCCAGCGCCCTTTGCGCCGGTGATTCCTTTTCGGTCATGAACGCATTTCCTTCCATGCTGATTCATCGGCCGGCCGATTCCGCTTGATCCTTTTTGCCGTTCTGCGCTCCAGGCTTGCACGCGTGCGCTCCCCTGTGCAGAGGAGGGTTACCTCCTGGGAGAAAAACATCCTGGGAGAGTTTTCTCCCCCTCAGCCTGGGCCGGTCCGCTGTCACACTGGAGGCATGAGTCCGACACCGCACCTCAACGAGCTGGGCGAGTTCCTCAAGGCCCGCAGGGCCGAGCTGAGCCCCCGTGTCGTGGGCCTGCCCGACAGTTCCGGGCCCCGCCGGGTCGCCGGGCTGCGCCGAGAGGAGGTCGCCCAGCTCGCGGCGATCTCAACGGACTACTACACCCGGCTGGAACAGGGCCGTATGCCCGCCTCAGCGCCTGTTCTGCAAGCGCTGGCCGAGGCGCTGCACCTGGACGACGACCAGCGCCGCTACCTCTTCGGCCTGGCGGGAAAGGAAACCGGCAGGCCCCGCCGTCGCCCTTTGCAGAAGGTCCAGCCGCAGCTGCGCAGGGTTTTGGACGACCTCACCTCCACCCCGGCGATCGTCATGGGCCGCCGGATGGATGTCATCGCCTGGAATCCTCTCGCGGCGGCTCTCATCACCGACTTCGGCGCCATTCCGGAAAAGCATCGCAATTATGTGCGCATCCTTTTCACCGACCCGGCCATGCGAACCCTCTATGCGGACTGGAAGAGCGTGGCCCGCACCTGCGTGGCGCAATTGCGCATGGCGGCGGCGAAGTACCCGGACGATCCACGACTGACTTCTCTGGTCGGTGAGCTGTCCGTACAGGACGCGGACTTCCGCAAGTGGTGGGCGGCTCATCATGTCGCCATGCTGAGCGTCGGTACCAAAGTCCTCGACCATCCGGTCGCCGGGGAGCTTTCCCTCGACTGGGACACCCTGACCGCCAGCACCGACCCCGACCAGCAACTGGTGGTCTGGACTGCCGAAGTCGGCTCCCCCACCCACGACGGACTGCGCATCCTTGCCTCCTGGGCCGCCGGCCGGCCCCAGTCCGTCACCCGCCCGGCGGACTGACCGGCCCCACCCACACGGTATGCGCCGGCCCAGGCGCCCGGTCATCGTCCGGCGGGGAAGTCCGTGGAGGCCGTGGAGGCAGCGAGGCAGCGCTGAGTCCTGGATGTCCGACCGGGATCGCTGCCGGGCCCGGGTCTTCGGCGGCGGTCCGGGCTCCCTCGCGCACCGGGCCGAGACGGCGGCCCACCCGTCGAGCCGCCCGCCGACCCCGCCACCGCGCCCGGTTCCGGCCGAAGGGCTTCCCGGACGGCTTCATGACCGTCGACGAGTTCCCGCGCCACGGGCGGCGGCGCGTGCCGGGACGCGGCACCGCGCCGTGGGCGCGGCCTCGTCGAGATCCGCGCCGCCCTCCATGTGGCGACGAATACGGCCGAGCTGCGGGCGGCGACCGGCCGGGGCGCCGTCATTCCCGCGGCGTCTGCCGGATCTTGGCAAGCGTCAGGACACCGCCGCCGATGCCCCATCCGGCGTCGGCGACCTCTTCGACCAGTACGAGGGTGGTGGCCCGGGCGCCGTTGCCGAAGATCCCGGTGTACAGGTCGGTGGTGCGCGTGATGATCTGCTCCTTCTGCTCTGCGGTGAGGCGTCGGCGGGGACCTTGAAGTTCGCGAAGGGCATGGTGCTCTCTTCGTACGGGGGCCGCCGGAGCTGCTCACGACGAGCAGGAGGCCGACCCCGGTGGGCAACCATCCGTCCGAGTCACCTGCTCTGGCCAGGGCTGAGCCCACGCAGGGGTCACCAGCCCCTGGCTCGGACCCTGCCGGAGAGGCGACGACGAGAGGGTGAATCTTCCCGAGCTTGCGGCGTTCCTCCGGTCCCGGCGTGATCGGATCCGGCCCGGCTGACGTCGGCCTGCCCGCCGGGTCCCGGCGCCGGGTGCCCGGCCTGCGGCGCGAGGAGGTCGCGGAGCTGGCGGGCCTGTCGGCCGACTACTACACCGAGTTGGAGCGCGGACGCGGCGCCCAGCCCTCGTCCCTGACACTGGCCGCCCCTCGCCCGGGCGCTGCGGCTGGGCGGCGACCAGCGCGACCACCTGTTCCATCTCGCCGACCGGCCGCTGCCCGCGTCGGCGCACGGCGCGAGCGCGCGACACGTCCAGCCCGCCCTGCTCGGGCTGCTGGACCGGCCGGTCACCACCACCCCGGCCCAGGTCATCGCCGACCCGCACGAAACCCTCGTCCAGAACGAGCCGGCCGCGGCACTGCTCGGCCGGGCTCCGGAACCGCGCGGCCCCGCCACCGGCTTCGCGTACCGCTGGTTCACCGACCCGGCCGCCCGCGCGGTCTACCCGCCCGAGGACCATCCGCCCCACTCACGGGTCCTCGTCGCCGACCTACAGGCAGTCGCCGCCCGCCGGAGCCGCGACACCGAGGTCGCCGGGATGACGGCCGCCAACGCCTCCTGTGGTTCACGGCCCCGCCCGGTGCCGAGGGCGCCGTTCAGCTTGAACTGCTCGGCGTCATCGGCACGCAGGACACGGCGACGGCTGAGGGCGCCTCCCGCACCGAAGGCGGCGCGGCGGTCAGGACTTCCGCACGTACTCTGCCGGCTCTGCGTCCGCGTCCATGCTGAACAGCAGCAGGTGGCCGTCGCGGGCGGCGGTGAAGAAGACCGAGTCGGGCTGGCGGCAGCCCTTGCCCGACTCCGCGGTGTATGTCGCAGGGCTGAGCGCCAGCACCGGGGACACAGCACCGATGACGAAGGTGCCGTCGCAGTACTGTTCCGTGCCGTCATCCATGCCCGCCGTGACCGACATCCGCACCAGGCGGCCACCGACCGGGCCCTGGGTGATCCGGATCAACTCCTGCTCTCGATAGGTCTCGTTGGCCGGCACCCAGGTGCCGACGTACTGGTCCGGCACCGCGTCCCGTCCGCCGGTCGACCGGTAGAAATCGGCCGTCAGGCCGCCGGACTTCCACACCAGTACGTCCCGCGACCGCACCGTGAGAGTCTGCTGGGAGAGCGGCGTGCAGCGTCCCTGCGGCACCCCCGCCGTCACCTGGCCCTTGCCGACGACCAGTGTGTCGGCATCGGCGGAGACCAGCTTGCTGCGCCCTGTGCACTGCAGATCGCCGTCGGTGTCGATGTACGCGGCGACCTTGTCGCCCGGCCGACCCGGTGAGACTTCCAGTCGCAGTACCCGTTTCGGCAGTTCGGAATTGCCCTCGAGTACGCCTTCCCAGGCGCCGACGAACTCGTCCGGGATGCCCGGCTCGGCGCTCGGCGACGCCGATTCCGAGGCTGACGCGGTCGCCGAGGGTGCGCCGCCCGCCGCGGGGTCCTTCTCGCCGTCGCCACGCAGCGCCAGCGCCGTGCCCGTGGCCACCGCGGCGAGTGCCACGACTCCGGCGAGGACTGGCCGCCACCGCCGCTTGGAGTGCGTCGGCGAGCCCTGCGGCGGTGTCTCGGCGGTGAGCATCCGAGCGGCGAGCTGGCCGAGTTCAGCCAGCAGCTCTGCGGGCAGCCAAGGGCCGTCCGCGTCGGTGCGGGTGTGGACGGCGAGCTGCTCGGCTGTGGGCCGCCGCTGCGGGTCCTTGGCGAAGCAGGAGGTAACCAGACCGGTGAGCGTCTGCGGCACCCCGGTGAGGTCCGGCTCCTCCTCGGCGATACGGAACATCAGCGCGTGCAGTCCCAGCTCGGCGGCGCCGAACGGCAGCCGCCCCGTCGCCGCATACACCAGCACGGAGCCGAGGCTGAAGATGTCCGCGGCAGGCGTCACCCGCTGCCCGCGCACCTGCTCCGGCGACATGAAACCGGGCGAGCCGAGCACGACCCCGGTGGAGGTACGCAGACTGCCCGCCACGGTGTCGAGCGCCCGGGCGATACCGAAGTCGATGATGCGCGGGCCGTCGACGGTCAGCAGGATGTTCGACGGTTTGATGTCGCGGTGGACCAGGCCCGCGCCGTGGATGGCGCGCAGCGCGCGGGCGAGCCGCCCGGCCAAGGAATGGAGTGTGGCCTCGGGCAGCGGCCCATAGCTCGACTCGACGACCTGGTGCAGTGAAGGTCCAGGCACGTACTCGGTGGCCACCCAGGGTGCCGCGGCCTCGGTGTCGGCGCCCAGCACCGGCGCCGTCCACTCACCGCCCACCCGGTGCAGCGCGGCGACCTCCTGGCGGAACCTGGCCCGGAACTCGGGGACTTCGGCCAGCGCCGCCTTGACCACCTTCACCGCCGCGGCCCGCCCGCCCGCGGAACGTCCCAGGAAGACCTGGCCCATGCCGCCGGAACCCAGCCTGCCGAGCAGCGTGAAGTCCCCCATCCGCCGCGGATCCCCCGGCTCCAGGACCTGCATCCGTGCCCCGCTCTCCCCGTATGCGTCAACTTGCCCTGCGCGGCGAAGACATTACCGGTTCGAACAGAAGCTGACCCGCGGTGGCTGCGCCGCCCTAGGATCGACCCCTTCGCGGTGACCCAGAACTGAGCCTGAGAGGCCCCGCTGCGACTGCCGCTTGTTCGAATCTGGAGCCCGTTTGCCCCGTACCCCGTCTGCAAGCCCTGCGCGAGGATGCCGATCGGGATCAAGTCCGCAGCCTGGTCGCCGAGTTCGAGTCGCTCACCGATCCGCGCGGAGCCGGCGGGGTGCGCTACCGGCTCTCCTCCCTGCTGGCCCGGTGGTCTGCGCGATGACCGCCGCGGGCCACAACTCGATCACCGCGGCAGCGGAGTGGTGCCGGCATGCGGCCCCCGAGGAACTGGCCGCCTTCGGCCTGGCCTACCACCCGCTCCTGGGCCGCTACCGAGTGCCGAGCGAGAACCCTGCGCGCCGTGCTGGGACGCCTCGATCCGGCCGGGCTCAGCGCGGCCGGGTTCGCCTACGTGACGTACCTGCTTCCCGACGAGCGCGCGATTCCGGCGCCGCTGATGCCCGACGGCGGCCCGGAGCGCGAGCAGCGCCGGACCCACCGGGCTGCCGTCCAGGCCGATCCGGTGCGCCGCAGGCGCCGGGCCATCGCGGTGGACGGCAAGTGCCCGCGCGGGCCAAGACGCCCGGACGGCAGCCAGGTTTTCGTGCTCTCCGCGGTCCGCCACGGCGACGGCATCACCCTGGCCTCGCGTGAGATCGGCGCGAAGACAAACGAAATCCCCCAGTTCGCGCCCCTGCTCGACCATGTCGACGATGCCGACCCCGCCGGGGCGGTCATCACCGCCGATGCTCTCCACGCCCAGCACGCTCACGCCGTCTACCTGCGCGAACGCGGCGCCCACTACCTCCTCACGATCAAGAACAACCAGCGCGGTCAGGCCCGCCAACTCCACCGGCTGCCATGGAAGGAGGTGCCCGTGATCCACCGTGACGACGCCCGCGGCCACGGCCGCCACGAGCAGCGTTACGTGCAGGTCGTCACGGTTGACGGCCTGCTCTTCCCGCACGCCCGCCAGGTCCTGCGCATCCAGCGCAGACGCCGCCTGCATGGGGCGAAGAAGTGGTCCAGCGAGACCGTCTACGCCATCACCGACCTGCCCGCCGAGCAGGCCGACGCGGCCGAGGTCGCCGCCTGGGCCCGCGGTCATGGGACCGTGGAGAACACCGTCCACTGGGTGCGCGAGGTCGTCTTCGGCGAGGACAAATCCCAGGTCAGAACCCGCAATGCACCTGCCGTGCTCGCTGCCGTCCGCGACCTGATCCGCGGCGCGCTCAAGCTCGCCGGGTACGTCAACACCGCCGCCGGACGCCGAAGGGCCCTGGATTTGGGGGAGCGCTGCGACCGTGGACGGGTGGGCATCACCTGGGTGTGATGGATGCGGTAGACGTCGCCGACATTCACCTCCCGGGTATCGGGGTATCGGGGTGCCGGTCGAGCAGCTGGCAGTCGAGGACACCGAGGTCCGTCTTGTCGTGCGGTCGCTGGCGGTGTCGGCTGCCTGTCCGGAGTACGGGCAGAGATCCTCGCGGGTGCACTGCTGTTGCCAGCGGTGTCTGGCAGACCGTCCTGTCGCCGGCCGACACGTACGACTTGATCTGCGAACACGTCGTCTCGTGTGCGGGAACGACCGTTGTTCTCATAGGACGTTCGCCGAGCAGATCCCCGCCCCGACCCGGCGGCACGCGCGCCGCACGGACGCTCTCACCGCCCAACTCACGGACATCGCCCCCTTCCTGGGCGGCCGTGCGGGACCACGTCTGTCCGGGCGTATGGCCATCACCACCGGCAAGGACACCTTGTTCCGCGAGCGTAAATGCCTCGACGACTTGTGTGAACGCAGTCCCGCGCTGGCCACGACCACCGAGTACGCCCGGCGCCTGTCCCTGTTGTGGGGGAGCGGCGCAATGAGCACCTGGCCTTCGACATCTGGCTCGCGGACGTCCGCCTGGACGGACAACGAGAACTCCGCACAGCGGCACGCGGCACGACCGCGCAGCTGTCCTCGGGGCCCTCACCACCACCCACACCCCGCGAGCGGTCGAGGGTAACGCCACCAGGATCGAGGATGGGTAGAAAAGCATGCGAACACGGGATGTTGGAACGCGCTCATAAACTTGGAGTACCGGAATTCCATGGCGAAGAAGACCGCGATGGCGCAGCCCCGCCGACCATGATGTCGGAGCCGATGGCGCTGTCCCTCCGACGGGGGAAGCCGTTGGTCACCTCCCCCGCCGAGGGCATGAGTTCAGCAGCGCTTGCTGGAGTAACCCCCCACAGGTGCGGGGTCACCGGCGGCCCGTACGGTGCCCGACCCGGCCGTGCACTCGCTCACGGTGCTGGTGCCGTTGGACCAGAACTCCTGGGCGGTGGTGTTGGTCCAGGACCGCTTGCCCAGGACCTCGTCCTGAGAGTAGCTGTAGACGGCGGAGGTCACGTCGTAGTCTCCGACGGCGTCGCGGAAGCTCTGCCAGACCCAGACGTAGCCGTAGTTCTTGCCGCAGGACGGCGAGTAGAACTGCTTGACGGAGGCGACCGTCTTGCCGGCGCGCGTGATGTACCCGGTGGAACCGATCTGGTAGGCGTCCGCGCACACCCCGGCCGCCCGGGCCCGCAGGCTCGCCGGGTTACCGTCGGCAGACGGCGCGGTGGAGGCCGCCGCAGTGGTGGTGCGTGCCGTCGGTGCGGGCGCCGGGCCGGTCCCGGCGGTGGCGACTCCGGCCGGGATGAGGGCGAAGGCGCAGGCCAGCGCCGCAGTGGCGATCTTGAGATGACGCATGTGGTGTTTCCCCCTGCTCGTTGTGGTTGAGCCATGTGTCATGACACGTGCTGAGACGTGCTCCGATGTGGGGGACACCGACAAGGCATGCGTGGTCAGCGCAGGTCCCCGTAGCGCGAAGCGGCCACCTCCGGATTTCCCGGAACACTTCGGACGTAAGGTGAGACCCGTTGGACGCTCAAAGGGTTGTACGGCGGATGCCCTGCACCTGGCGCGACGTCGTCCGAGCGCTTCAGTACTCGCTCTACGACCCGGATGGCTCCGCCCGGACCCGGATCGAGGCGTACGTGGCCGAGCTGCATGCCACCGGCCGCGGTGTTTCGCCCTGCCCGCACGCCAGGCCCTTCACCACTCGGGCGTCCCCACGATCGACAGGGTCCTGCATGCGCCCAAGTTCGCCCTTCTCGCGCGACTGACCGGAGTGTCCAGCTCAGCCGAGGTCCGCCGATACCTCACCGAGGCTGCCGCCGAACTCGGCTACCAGACCGGCGGCCTGCGGACCGCGCTGTCGAACTGGCCCCGCAGCGGACGCCCTTGGCGACCGGGCCTTGGCCCGCTGGAACTGACCACCGAAGTGGTCCAGATGCGCACGGCCTGCTGGATCGTGATCGCGTACCTGTCCGGAATGAGGGACACCGAAGTCCGGGAGCTCGCCCCCGACTGCGCGTTCACCGAGAACGGCCCGGACGGCCGTATCCGCCACAAGCTGCGTGGCAGGGCCCTCAAGGACCGCAAACTCACCGGCGACAAAGCCGAATGGGTCGTGCTCGACGTCGTCCACCAGGCCGTCGCCCTGCCCCCGGCACGCCGAACTCGCCCTGTTCGAAGGCTAAGCGGACACCTCGGCCTCCGGGTTCGCTGCCGAGCGCGCCATCGCCCAGTTGGACTACGTCGAGGACCTCTACCGTGACTGGAACGACGGCCACCGCACCAGCGGCGGCGCCGCCGGCCCTGTCGATGCCGAGTTCGACCGGATCCGCCGGGAGCTGGGCGACCTGCCCGGCATCGCCGCTAGCCCCGCCCGGCCGCGCATCATGCTCCAGCACCTGACGAAGACTCTTCACCCCGGCGTCCACAACGACTGCTTCTACCAGCACTCCACCGCCCTCTGCGCGAAGCGGGCCCAGCACACGGGGCGGCCCCTGCCGCTGCTGACCATGTGCCTGACCTGCCCCAATGCCCGCCGCCCCAGCGTCCACCTGCCCCGCCTGACCACCGCCCGCGCCCAGGCGCAGCGCCCGCTCGACGCCCCGGCGGGACTGTCCGGCCTCCAGACGGCCGCGCTGACTTCACCGCGCTGCGGCTGAGGCGCACCCTGGAACAGTCGGTGTTCCCGTAGGGCCGGGCACCGACCAGGCTGTCGTGCATGCCTTCGAGCGGATCGTGATCGGCAACCCCGAACACACCAGCGGCGCCCTGACCGTCTCCACGCTGTGCACGGAAGCGGGTATCTCGCGCGCCACTTACTACCGCTCACGCTCGGCGAAGATCATCACCGGATTGCTCCGGACACCGGACCCGCCACGCCCGCAGACCGACACCGTGACGGCGGACATCGCCCGCCTCAAGAAGGCGGAACGCACGCTGCGCTCCCCACACGCGGCCGAGCAGCGGGAGGCGCGTGAAACCATCACCGCCTACGCCAACCACACGCTCTCCGCCAGGCCGGCGGCACCGTGGCATCCCTCCCCGTGACGGCCCCGGTCTCCTATCTCTGGCCCACGGTGCAAAGTAGCCGCGAGGGGCGGCCGGTCACGCGGCTTTCCGTGCGACGTCGGGGTAGGCGTCGATCGTGGCGACAGCCCACTGGGGGGTGGGGCTCACATCTCGATCGGCGCGCGGCGCCTGACCGTGTGCGGTGCAGGAACTCGATGCGGGTGGCGAGTTGGTGGGCCAGGGCCAGGTTTCGGGGATGCGGATCTTCCGTTTGCGTTGGCCGCGGAGGGCAGAGTCCTGTGGCTGCTCGGGCTCGGTATAGCCGCATGCAACCTCACGGGTGCCCGACTTGGCGTCCGCTTCAGTGCCTTCCGAGACCCGGTCCGCCTCGGGGGGCAGCCAGGACGTAGGGCCCGTTCGGAGTCGTGATCACGTGGCTGGGAAAGGACTGGACGGGGTGATGCTCGGGCTTGTAGCTTGCAGTCGACCGTGACACCACCCAAGGAGGTGAGACCCATGAACGCTGTATCGATGTGGGTGCTCCCCCTTCCCGTCACGGGCGGGCGATTGACGTAGGTGTCGCCGGGAGAGCCTCGCCAACAAGGCACTCCCGAAAGGCAACACCTATGCCCTCTTCGCAGTTCACCGCCGAGCCGTCCTCGAACGACACGGTCGAGCGCGACTTCACCCTGGGCGGCGTCCCCGGACTCCGGTCGTCGGGCTCCGGCGCCGATCGCGCGCCCCTCATGTTCGATGTGATCATTGCCGGGTGCGGGCCGACTGGCGCGATGCTGGCCGCCGAACTGCGGCTGCACGATGTGCGGGTACTCGTTCTGGAGAAGGAAACCGAGCCCGTGTCGTTCGTCCGCATCGTCGGTCTGCACATTCGCAGTCTTGAGCTGATGGCAATGCGCGGACTGCTGGATCGCATTCGTGAACACGGAAGACAGCGTCCGGCCGGCGGATTCTTCGCCGCCATCAACAAACCCGCGCCCCAGGGCCTGGATTCCGCGCACGCCTATCTGCTGGGCATCCCGCAGCCGGTCATCGTTCACCTGCTCGAAGAACATGCGACCCAACTGGGTGCGCAGGTCCGGCGCGGTTGCGCGGTGGCCCATTTCGAGCAGGACGACGACGGGGTGACCGTCGAGCTCGCCGACGGCGAACAACTGCGTTCGCGCTATCTCGTCGGCTGTGACGGCGGGCGCAGCACGGTGCGCAAACTGCTCGGCGTCGGCTTCCCCGGTGAGCCCTCGCGGACCGAGACGCTGATGGGCGAGATGGAAGTGGGTGTGCCGCAGGAGGAGATCGCCGCCAAGGTGGCCGAAATCGGTGAGATCAATAAGCGATTCTGGCTCAGGCCCTTCGGTGAAGGGGCATATAGCGTCGTAGTCCCCGCCGCGGGAGTCAGCGATCGCACGGAACCACCCACCCTCGAGGATTTCAGACAACAGCTGTGCACCATCGCCGGAACCGATTTCGGCGTGCACTCACCGCGCTGGTTGTCCCGCTTCGGGGATGCCACCCGGCTAGCCGAAAGCTATCGGGTCGGGCGGGTGCTGCTGGCCGGCGATGCGGCACACATCCATCCACCCACCGGCGGACAGGGCCTCAACCTGGGCGTTCAGGACGCATTCAACCTCGGCTGGAAACTGGCCGCACACATCCGCGGCTGGGCGCCAAAAACACTGCTGGACACCTACCAGGCCGAACGCCATCCGGTCGCCGAGGACGTGCTGGACAACACCCGCGCCCAGATGGAACTGCACTCCACCGAACCGGGCCCGCAGGCCGTGCGCAGGCTGCTCACCGAACTGATGGACTTCGACGAGGTGAACCGCTATCTCATCGAGAAGATCACCGCGATCGGCATCCGCTACGACTTTGGCGAAGGCCCCGACCTGCTCGGCCGCCGCCTGCCCGACATCGATGTGAAACACGGCCACCTCTACGGTCTGCTGCATCGCGGCCGCGGCCTGCTGCTGGACCGCACCGAACGCCTGACCGTCGGCGGCTGGTCAGACCGGGTCGATTACCTCGCGGACCCCACTGCGGCACTGGATGTGCCGTGCGTCCTGCTACGCCCCGACGGCCACGTCGCCTGGATCGGCGACGATCAGCAGGACCTGGACGACCACCTCTCCCGCTGGTTCGGCAAGCCCGCCAACTGACTTCGCCCGAGCAACCGAAAAGGCCCGTGAGGAGGATCGGAACGGCCCGTAGCGACTGACCATCGGAAGGCTGGAGGCAGCATCAGCCGTGGTGCTCTGGCTCCAGGGTCGGCCTGCGAGGAGGTTAGCCTCCGAGTGGCGCCCGGTTCAGCCTCCGAGGCGGTGGGCAAGGTGCAGCAACTCTGCCAGGTGCAGCACCCGTCCATCGAATCCTGGGAGGGGGACATGGCGCGGCTGGGTCCAGCGGGCGGGGATCGCATCCAGCCCGTAGCACGCCCCCGCGAGGCCTCCGGTCACGGCGGCGACGGTGTCCGTGTCACCGCCGAGGTCGATCGCCGCGCGTATCGCGTCTTCGGAACTGGTGGTGGTGCGCAGGCCCAGACGGCGGAGCCCAGGCAGGGCCAGATGGCACCGTTGAACTCGGTTGCCTGATCGGGGTGCCAGTCGGGCGCGAGGACTGTGGCGTAGCGGTCGCGGTGGTCGCGGTGGACAACAGCCAGGATGTCCGGGGGCGCGGTGAGGGGGTCGGTGTCCTCGAACGTGACGCGGATGAGTTCGTGGAAGATCGCGGTACCTTCCCAGGCCGCGCGGTCACCGTGGGGGAGGGCAGCGATGCGGCGGGCCGCGTCCATGGTGGCTTCTTGGTCGGCGGCCGCGAAGCGGATCGCGGCGGCGAGGTCCCAGGGCATGCCGTTGGTCAGGACGTCTTCGGTCTGCAAGCCGATGCCCTTCGGCTCTGATGCTGCCCACCGCTGGAAGCGGGCGAGGATGTCCGGCAGATCCAGTCCGCCCCGCTCCAGCAGTGACTCCGCGACCAGGACGACCATCTGCGTGTCGTCAGTGGCCTAGCCGGGGTCCCAGCCACCGCCTCCGCACATCTCGCCACCGGCACCAGGCGCGGGAAACCGCGGAGAACGCTCCCTGGGGACCGAACTCGAAGGGGCCGCCCAGGGCGTCACCCACCACTGAGCCGACGACCGCGCGGCCCTACCGGGCCGACCATGCGATGGAGATGGCGTGCCTCAAGCCGGTGGACATCCCGTCCGCGGCAGACCGTGTAGCGCGTCCGGCTCGGTGAAGCCACCGCGCGGGCGCTGGAGATGCTCCGCGATCTCGGCGACTTCTTCCGCTGGGACATCAAACTCGCCATTGACGCGGCCCTCGCCGCTCCGCAAGCGACGTTTCCGCCGCCGCGCACCTACGGCCGGTAGCGGATCTCCAACATCACGCAGCCTCCGGTTGTCCGGTATGGGCCGTGTTCCATGCCCGGGGGCCGGGCGGCGAAGTCTCCGGCGCAGAAGGTCTGATCCAGGGTCAGGTCGTGCAGGTCGCCTTCGAGTAGATAGACCTCCTCGAACCACTCGTGCCGGATCACGCCGGAGAGCGAGGTGTCGAGGCCGGGATCCCAGCGCACCAGCCGGGTCAGCACCTCCGGATCAGCCTTGTCCCTGCTCAGAATCCTCTCGGCGGTCCCGGGCTGCGGCCCGGTGCGCCACTGTTCGGCGTCCGGTGAAAAGAATTCCCGCTCGTTCTTCACGACAGTGACCTTCTGTAAGCAGCAAGGAGCCGGGGTCGGCCGGAGCCCGCTGGAGACGTGACGTACGGGTCGGAGACTGGAGCCTAAGCTTGTCATTTGTGGTCCGGTGTCGAACGCGGCTCGAACTCGGTCGGCGTTTTCGCAGTCCAGCGGACGTGAAGGTGGCCTCCGTCTGATCCTGTGCTCCGTCACAGAGGGGATCAGCGCGAAGGCCGTGGTCGTGAGTTTGGTGCATCAAGGCGTCCTGCGGGATTGCGTTCGCGGAAGTGTCACACTTCCGGTCGGAGCTGTACGCGTGTCTGACGGCGCGGGGCGAGGCGTTGTTCGAGTTGTGCGACGCGCTGTTGTGCACGGACGGGCCGGTGCGGACGCTGGTTGATCTCGCGCTCGCGCCAGAGCACCGTCGTGGTCACGGGGCTCTGTACGGCGGGCTGAACCAAGGGCGGATCGATGTCGCACGGGCTGCATCGAGCCCTGTTCGGGGTGCCGTTGTCGAGGGCAGCGGATGGTCGGCTGGTGCTGGCTGGTTGTGGATGTCTCGCCGCGGCTGCGGCCGGACGCCAACACGTTCGCTGACCGGGCCTTTTGCCACACGTTCGGCCGGGGCGAGGGCATGCATCAGATGGTCCCGGGCTGGCCTCACTCGGTGGTGGCCGCGGTGGGTGTACGCGAGGCCCAGGCCGATGACCGCGAGCAGGAAGACGATCGCCAGCTCGAACGGGCGGTATCCGCGCCGTTGGAGGGCGAGGATCGCGAAGCTCGCCACGGCGGTGATCAGCGCGGCGGGCAGCTTGGGGACGGGGGGAAGAGCAGGTAGAGGCCGATGGCAGTACCCACGAACTCCGCGTGGCCGGTGGCCATGACCACCGGCCTCGGCCTGCGCCCAGAGCCCCACGACGACCGGGTGGCGGAAGCTGTCCCGGCACAGTGTGGGCAGGTCACGGCCGGTGGCCAGGCCCGTCCTGGCGGACAGGTACTGGATGAACATCGCGACCGCACAGGCCGAGACGGGGGCCCACACGAGCAGGTGGCCGTGCCGGGCTCCCGCCTGGAAGTTGGTGGCGAAGTTTCCGGGATCGACGTAGGCGACGGCGGCGACGAACGCGGGGCCGTAGAAGGCCAGTCGACGACGCCGGACGGTTCGGCGGACGGAGGGGGCCGGTGCGAGGGCCGGGGCTGCTGCGGTTCTTCCTGGCCGACTTCGCCGAGGGTCGGCGACGGGACGGAGAACGCATCGCCGCCCTCCTGCCAGTCCGGGCATGTCGGCGACGAAGCGACCCATGGAGAACGTGTTCACGATGTACGCCGGCTTGCCGTGCCTACACGTCGATCGTCGGCGCGGGCATCGAGGAGAACGACGCCGTCGTCTGTACTGAGCACCGCGCAACCGCCCGGTCACCAGCACCTCCACCACCACGATCCTGCGAGTCCTGCGCCACCTGGCGAAGTGCACCGCCCGGCCGCGGTCAGCGAACTCATGGCGCCCAACACCGTCCGGACAACCCCGACACCCTCCGCTACGCCCCCGAGAAACGACACGCACACAGACGGAGAACACCACACCACTGTGACCCCCCACCTTCACAAGGAACCATCAACGAAAGGCCGATCGGGACATGAACCAGAGACAAGGTGTTGACGCTCTCCTCCCTGAGGAGAGGAGATTCCCCACCCTCCAGGGCTGACCGGGGAATTCCAGCTCACACTGCCAGGTAGGGCAGCGCCCCGCCTGGTCTTCTGCGATCAGCACCAGCCGGGGCCGGATCGGCCCGGAAGAGCATCACGCGGGCGGAGTTCTTGTTCCTGGGGGAAACGGCTCCACGCACGGTGCAGGCGTGATTTCGTTCCGAGAGGGGATGGGGGTAGTGCCTCTTGAGGGATGGGCTGAGCTGGGTCCGAGAACGAGCGCCGCAGGGCCTCCTGATACCGCGGACTTCGACATCCCCGGGCTACCAAGAGGCTCTGCGGCCATGCGCGGCACCGGTCGAGATACCCCGGTCAGATACCCGGTTCGATCGGATCGTCCTCGTGATCGATGGGACAACGGCATCTCACCACTCGTGGTCCGGACAAAGGCCCGGGTGAAGCGTTCAGGCCGACGCTCACAGCTCGGTCTTGGGGCTGCTGTTACTGGGGTCCAGGAACAGTTTCCAGAGTGCGGTGATGAGGACCGCCCACTCCGACGCCTGGTTGTCGCCCCTCTGCTGCGCTATCCCCAGGAGGTCACTGTTGCTTGCTTCGAACTCCGGGTTGTTGACGGGGGCGTCGTTGCTGTCGGGGCCGGGGGTCGTGGGCCCTTCTGCGGGCTGGTCGGCCAGTTCCTCGGCGGTGGGCGTCTCCTCCGTGACCTGCAGATCGGCGGCGCCTGCTGTGGGGTTGGGGCAGGTGATGGCTCCTCCGCTCTCCCGGCACACGGGGGCGGGCACGGGCATGGTCACGTCCGATGCGTTGGGGCCTTCCAGGTACTGATAGAGGTGGAAGTCCGTGTAGTGGTTGGGGGTGTAGAAAATGAAGCCGTTGACGTTGTCCCGGACGATCCGCTCGTCACCGCGATTCGTGCCCCGGGTCGGCCGGATGTCGATGTCGTACTCAAGGAGCTGCGGCTCCTGCGTCCCGGGTATGTTCCGGATGAACTCGGTGAGATCCCCGGAGGCGGCGTCGAGGAAGAAGCCTCCGCGCATGATGAAGCCGACCCGGTTTGTCGCCGAGTTCGTGGGATCGTTGGGGTCGGTCATGTCGATTCTGTCGGTCCGCCTGCCGAAGGGGAAACCCCGGCTCATCCAGTAGGCGATCGCGGTATCCAGTTTCTCCGTCGGGAACTGGAAGACCTTACCGTCGTCGACGGCGGCGCTCGCCTGCTGTCCCTGGGACGTGGCAAACCACGTTCCGCCGCCCAGCAGTGTCGCCACGGCGAGGAAGAGCACCAGGAACTTCCCGCTGAGCCACCGGGAACGGCGCTTGTGCGCACCTACGCCGGACGCCCGTCCAGCGACGGGGGGTGGGGTCATTTCCATTGGTTGCTCCCTGGATCGTGATCTTGCTGACCGTGGGCTTGTCGGGCCGCGTCGGCCATCCGGCGGGCGGGTGACGCTTGCGTGAACTCCGCGAGGCATCGCATCGGGGGCGGAGCGTGCCCACCTCCCTTCCTTCCGATGTCTCCGTCGACCACTCGGGGAGAGGCGGACGAGGGCTTGTTGCACCAGCCCCTCGAATCACAGCAACCCCACAGGCCGTATGTTCGGAGGAGGCACACTTCCGGCACCAGGGTCATCTGTCCCAACCGCCGAGTAAATCTTGATACTTCAAGATCAGCTCGCCGCGGGCATTCTGGTGGGCACCGTCGGAGTGGGGGTGTATACCGAACGGCAAACGGGGTGGTTGAACCGGGCCGCTGAAACTACGGTTGGTGGCGTTCAGGACATACGGCACCCGGCGCGGCTGCTCTCACGGGACTGCTACGGAGGCTGGGCCTGGGCTGGATGCCGCGGTGCGGGGCGGAGATGTCGGAGGTGGGGGGTGACCCTCGGCGCCGGGAGTACAGGGGCGCGATGACCAGGTACGTTCACCATCAACTGATGGGCGTCGCCATGGCGGTGTGCGCCTGCGTCGTCAGTGCGCCGGTGGCCTTCGGGGTGCGCGGGATACCTGCCGTGGCCGACGGCACGGTGTGGAAGGTCATCCTTCTCATGCTCGGCTGCAACGTGCTCTTCGGAATGCTCGAGGCTTCCCGGCTCAAGTGGGTCAGTGAGGTTCACATCTTCGAGGAAGCAGTTCCGCTGGAGAACCCCGAAATCCTCCGACCCGCCGACTACTCCCTGCGTCACAACCTCGTCAATAGGGGCTTCTTCTCCGTGCTGCTGGTGCCGACACTGGTCATGGGGCTGACCTTGAGCCCCTGGTTATCCCTGACCCCCCTGTGGATGTCACTGGACTGGCTGATCCGGGCCGGCATCGCAGCACGCTGGGAGAAGAGGAACGCGGTGCTGTTGTGGCGGGGACACGTCCCGGACAGTCCGTGGGAGCTCTCGTACTCCCCGGTCAGGTCGTCGCCACCGACTCGAACCGCCACGGATACACCGCCCGAGTGACCAACCCCTTTTCGAGCTCAGGGAGTTAAGCCAGGTCAAGCAAGGTCGGCGTACCGCGGCGGCCGTCAGGTGCCCCCTGGAGCGCCTTTCTTACGCCCTGGCGGATGAACTGAAGGCCTTCTGGATCGCTTTGAGGCTCAGCCCAGATCTGTAGGTGGAAGGCGTCGATCGGCACTGCGGAGTACAGGCGATCAGCGAGGTCGGTGTTCCCTGATCGGTGGCGTACGTCTCGCGCCGGGCGGCCTTCCACGCCGACGCCCCGATTGGCGGGGAGCGTCTTTCCAACCGTGCTGTAATCGAAACTGCCGGGGGTGTCGGCGAGGTGTCGGGGGCGAGCGCTAGGGTGCGTGGCCGTGGACGCTGCTGATCTTGACTACCGGGCCCGGACGCGGTCCGGCTGCATCCCGCCGGAGCTGGTCTCGCGGCTGCTCGAACGCGGCCACGTCGACGTGGTGGAGCTGCAGGCCGGGCGCGGGGAGTGGTTCTGCGCGCTGGCGTGGGCGCGGTTGCTGGGTGAGCAGGGCCGGCAGGCCGACGCGTTGGAGGTGCTCGCCCCGTACCTGGCGACCGGCTGGTGGACGGCCGTCGTAGCCGCGGCCGAGCTGCTGGAGGGCTGGGGCCGCGTCGACGAGGCGATCGAGATCACCCGGGTCCGTATGGAGGCCGGACACCCGATGGCGTTGGAGTCCTACGCGCGCCTGCTCGCCCGGCACGGCCGCGCCGAGGAGGCGTTCACCCTGCTGCGCCCGCACATCGGCGAGCTGTCCCTCGGTGTGGTACTGGTCGACGTCGCGGCCGCCGCCGGCCGCGACGAGGAAGCCGCCGCGCTGGTCTCCGCCCGGACCGAGCACCGGTGTTCCGACTTCCCGTGGTGCTGCCGAGGCCTCGATCGCGACACGGCGATCGGGCTCCTCGCCAGGATCCGCGAGCGCCAGGGCCGCACCGACGAGGCGATCGCCTTGCTGCGCACCGGCAGCACCATGCTGCTCAACAACCGTGAGCAACTGGCCGCGCTGCTCGCGCGGCACGGCCGGCTCGACGACCTTCGGGCAGCTGCGGCGACTGATGACTCGGGGTACGCCGTACAACGGCTCGCGAGGTTGCTGGAGGAGCGCGGCGACGTGGAAGGGGCGATCGCGGCATACCGGCAGGCCGACGGACCCGTGGCCCACGACCCCAACTCGGCTTTCGAGCTCGCGCAGCTCCTGGCCCGGCACAGTCGGGGGAACGAAGCGATCGACGTGATGCGTGTCCAGGCCGACGCCCGCAACGGGGACGACTGGATCCTCCATACTCTGTCCGACCTGTGCCTCGGCCAGGGCCGCCCCGAGGACGGCCTGGCACACCTCGACGCCCTCGCCGCCGCCCGCGGGGGCGAGGAGGACTGGGACCTGTACTGGATACGGCTGCCGCTGATCGCCGCCCGCGACGGCGTCGACGAAGCGATCGCACAGGCCCGCTCCCACCCCGAGGGCGCCACCTCGTACGCGGCGTCGCGCATCGCCGAGCTGCTCGCCGGCGCCGGACGCACCGGGGAGGCCGTCGCCGTCCTGCGCCCCCACGCCCCCGCGAACAGCGATGACCTGGCCGGCCATCTCATCGACCTCGGCCGCGTCGAGGACGCCCTGGCCGTCCTCCAGCGGCGCACCCCCCGCCCGCCAGAGCTGTCGGACGGCCCCTGGCACGACGATCCCCCGTTCTGAGGCCCTGCCCGGTCCGGGCCCGCTGGGTAGCGTCCCGTCACCTGGAGAGCGGTGTGCCGGTTGCCCGGAGTTGAACTGTGCCGTCGTTGCTCAGCCGGTTGCGCGTCGGCGGGGGAGAGGCCGGGCGGGCACGGGGTCCCGGCGTGGGGAGAGGCCGGGCGGGCAAGGTGCCGGCGTGCGGGGTGGCGCCACCGGCCGGAGGTGCCGCGGGCGACGTCGACGCCCAGCCTGCCCACGGATGACCGCGCCGACGATCGCCTCGCTCGTCTCGCGGATCTTGTATCTCTGCCAGCCTCTGACCGAGGGTTGGTAGGCGTCGTCCAGCTTCTTGAAGACCAACGCCTCCATCCCGACCCACGCCCATGTCAGCCACTCGTGCACGACGTCGGCCTCGGTGGTCGACGGGCACGGCGCCCACCGAGGCCGACAGCCGGCGAACACGGACCTTCCGCCTACAGCCCGGGAATCGTGGTTCGTCGCATATGCAGTTCGGAGCGGACAAGTTCGAGGAGACGGCCGGTCCAGTTGCGGCCTCGGCCGGCGTTGTCACCCCAGAAGGCCGAGTCCACGTCGTCGTAGATCACCGTGGCGTCGTCCGTCGCCAGCAGGATCTCGGCCAGCTCGGGATGCTGATCGTATTTGGCGCGCAGCAGGCTGGTCATAACGGCGGTGCGGGCCTGCTCCCAGCCCTCGCGGCGCGGTGCCCCGGCCGCGATCTTGCGTCCTGCGGCAGCGGTGTCCGCCGTCGCGACCGTGACGCCGACCTCTGGCTGAGCGACCGACAGGGCCCAGTAGGCGTGGGCGACCGAGGGGTAGCTGACCTTTCCTACGGTGATCGGGGCGGGGTAGTCGTTGCGCAGGCCGAGTAGGCCGGGGTCGGGCACCGGCTTGTTCGGATGGGAGTGGTAGAGGTGGACCGCGGGAGCGTGCGGAGCTGCCGGCCCGTCAGCTGAGACGTGGGCTTGCCGCTCGGCCCTCCAGTGGGCCCGCTCCTCGAAGTACGCGAGGGCCCTGTCGTAGGCCTCTTGTGTGACCGTCGGGTCGATGGGCAGGTAGGTCCGGCCTCCGGGCCCTGCCACCAGTACCCGCAGCGGCCCGTCCTTGCTGTCCATGTCGCCCAGCGCGTATCGGCGCTGGGAGGCGGGGATGGCCAGGAACGCCAAGCGGGCTGCGGCCCTGTTCTCCTCTGTCCGATCGGCGAGGAAGGTGTCGACGGCGGCCAGGCAGCGACCCGTCGAGTCGGGGCGCCCGTTGAGCTGGTCGATGGTGTCGCGGACTTCGGCGACCAGCAGTTCAGGGGTGAGCCAGCTCCGGGGCTCGCTGAACCTCCAGTACGCCAGGTCATGCGCGGATGCCTCAGCACCGTCCGGCAGGGTCGTAGCAACCCACCCGGACCGGAGCTTCTCCTCGAACTCCTCGATGGTGACCAGGCCCCAGCAGTCGATGAGTCCGTCGGCATAGATGAAGAGGTCGGTCAGGAAGTAGCTGCCGTTGCGGATGAAGGCGTGTCGCCAGGTTCCGGGTATGCGGACGCCGTCCGCGGTGCGATAGGTGATCCGGTTGCCGATCATCCGGTGATTGTGTCGCAGTGGCCGCCGAGGTGATCTTGAATTTTCGCGCCGTGCGGACGTACTTGACGGCAAGCTGGAGATGGGCCACAAGGACGCCTGGTGGGCGGGAAACCGCATGGTGGCCTACGTCTGGTACCCGTCCGCGTCCCGCTGCGCGAGCTAGGGATGGCCGATGTACGGGCCGCCCGGCACGGCCTGCACCTGACCGACTCTGCACGCGGGCTGGGGCGCGCACTACTACGGCAACATCCCGGCCGTCGTTCCTCCCCGGACTGGTTCAAGATCCCGTATCACCCCCGCACCGAAGACCTCTCGCGACGCGCAACGCTGCCTCAAGCGAGCAATCTGCCGTCAGCTCTTCAAGATCCTCGAACATTCCGACCGAGACGCCGGCAGGGACTCCGGGAATCTCGCCCCAGCGGCTTGACGCGATATAGCAGCCTCGGGGGACTGGCGTCCTCGTAACCGCCACGCGACCGAGCAGTGCCACCCTGATGATCAAGGGCCGCCGGAGCGGAACCCACGTGAACGAGCCTCCGGGTGTGCGAGCACGCCCGATCGAGCCGTACGGACCATGAGCTCTCTGACCCCTGGTGGGCGGGCGGATCAGCGCAGTCCGGCGAAGAGGTCACTCTCGGGCACGGCCGCGCCGGTGGTGTCCTGGACACGTACGAAGGTCTCGACGCCCATCAAGTCGGTGAACCTCTCCTGGCCCATCCTGAGGAAGAAGATGTTCTCGCCCTGGCTGGCGTGCGCGGCCAGCGCATCGAACTTCTGGCCGCCGAACGCGGTGGTGTCCACCCAGGTGGTGATCTCCTCGTCGGGGAGTCCGATCTCGGCCATCGCGGCGGCCTCAGCGGGATCCGGCTCCTGCCCGTCCACCCCGAACTCGCGCATGACCTCCCCGAACCGCTGCATCATCGAGCGGGGTGCCGTCGTCCAGTACACCTTCGGTGTCAGCGCGGTCATCGCCAGCGCCGCCATCGTGATGCGGTTGGCCTGGATGTGGTCGGGGTGGCCATAGAAGCCGTTCTCGTCGTAGGTGACCACCACATCGGGCTGGTAGCGCCGCAAGAGTTCCGCGAGTCGGGCAGCGCCCTCCTCCACCGGTGTCTGCCAGAAGGAGCCGGGGGCGTCATTGGTAGGCCAGCCCATCATCCCGGAGTCGGCGTAGTCCAGCATCTCCAGATGACTGATCTTCAGGACTTCGCAGCTTGCCTCGAGTTCTTCACGCCGTATCAAGGCGACGGCCGCCGGATCGTGCCCGGGACCGCCCGGCTTGGCACCCCCCGGTCCGTCACCGCAACCGCCGTCGGTGCACGTCACGAGGACCGTGCGAATGCCCTCCGCCGCGTACCGGGCGAGGACACCTCCTGTTCCGGTGGCCTCGTCGTCGGGGTGGGCGTGTACCGCCATGAGCGTCAAGGGCCAGTCATTCATGAAACATCCTCCTGTGTGAAAAGGCCTCGGTCTGAGTCCGCGGCGGGCGTATGAGCGGTCGCCTCTCAAAATCATGACGATTATGGAGGCAGTCCAGCGCGAACTCGACGAGGGTCCCTCCGTGACCTGGACGTGCGCCTCCGCCGGTCCGGCCGTCCCGACAAACTGGCTCATCGCGGAAGGGGGTGTAGTCGGGGCCTGAGCCGCCGGTGTCGAGCAGGCTGAGGCTGATGTAGTTGGTCAGGTTGCGGAAGCCGATTGGCGGTGCCGCGGAGGTGTTCGAGTCGGCCGTTGATGGCCTCGGTCGGGCCGTTGGACGTGCGGGGTGGGTCGAAGCAGGCCAGCATGTCAGCGGCGCGTTGTTTCAGCGTTCTGCCGAGTCGACTTGGCTCGGGCAGTCCGGCCGGGACGCCGTGGCTGATTGTTTGATGACGGCGGTGAGGCCGGTCTTGCCGACGCGGCGGTCAGGATGTCGGCAGGCGGACACGATGCGCTGGTAGGTGCCCCAGATTGCCTCGACCGCAGTGTGCTCATCAGCAGTGAATACCCTGGCGAGTCGGGCGTGTTGGCGGTCGGTGAGCAGGCCGACGCCGGTGCGCAGCACGCTGCGGATGCGGTAGAGCGGATCACCGACCCGGCTGTGGTGCCCGCAGGTCTCTTGCTGGACGCGTTGGCGGCGTCGGTCCAGCGCATCGCCGGTTTTGAACACCTGCTGGGACGGGCCTTCGACCATGTCCGGCAGTCTCGACGGTCCGGCGCCGTCGCGGACCGGGGTGAGGTCGATGACGACGGTGAAGAACGTGTCCCTGCGGCGGGTGTGGCGCCACGCGTGCTCATCCACGCCCAGGACTTGGACACCGTCGAAGCGGGTCGGGTCGGGGATCGGCAACTGCTGGCCGATCGCGAAGACGGCGTCGTTGGCGGTGTGCCAGGACACCCCGAGCCCGGCGGCGATCCGGGAGATCGACATTCGGTCTATGACGACACTCTTCAACCTTCAACGCCCACATCACCGCTTGCGTCGACAGTTTCGCCCTCGGCGCGTCGGCCGCGGTCGCGTCCTGACGCCAGACCTGCCCGCAGCCCGGGCAGCGGTAGCGGCGGATGCGGACGTGCGGGATCGTTGCCCGCCGGCCGAGCGGGACGTGCGCCGGTCGGCACAGCACGCTGCCGCGAGGCACCCCCGGACAGTCGCAGGAAGGGCACCAGTTGTCAGGCTCGACCACTCGGCAGAGCAACACGGCGTGGTCCAGCTGTAGATCGTGATCTTCATGTCCGGGCTGCGGCCTGTCGTCGGTAGGGGCTGGTCTGTGATCGTGCCTGATGGCGGCGTCGCCAGTCGGACCAGCCGAGCCGTTGGACGAGACCGTTCAGCGGCCGGACGGTGATGGCGAGGAACAGGTGCTGGATCTCCTTACAGGTCAGCGGGGCCAGGTCCTCCGGTCCGGTGCGACGGGCGTACTCGTCGGCGCGCACGACGGCGAGGACGGCATGAGCGAGCATGGCGAGGGTGACCCAGCGGCTCCAGGCTGGGCGGCGGATGCGAGATCGGTGCCGGGAACGATGTCGCGGAGTGCGAACGCGATCGGTTTCGTCTCGAAGACGACGGCGTGCGGAGGTCCGGCCTGCGAGCGGACGAGGCCGAGGTACTGCTCGTAGAACGCCTGCGAAGCGTCGAGGTCGCGCGCCTGGAGCGAGATGAAGTCGGGGCCGGTGGCGGGCATGATGATGCTCCTTCTCTTCTCGCGCGTGGCGCGTTCGTGACACGGCAGTCGATGAACGTGCTTGCCGCGCGGCTCACGCCTCGCGGCCGACGGAGCCTGGAGAAGGCGACCGTAGCGGTCCGGTCCGTCGAGGTCAGAATGCTGGCCGGCATGACCGGGACCGAGCAGTCAGCCGCGTTCCGGATCCTGCCGAGCATGATTCATTCCCTGCGCGATGACAACGACGGTGCATAGCTCGCTCCCCGGCGCCCGTCTCACCACGCCCGGACAGGAGCGCAGCCCAGCGTGGAAATCCGTGCAGGCGACCTCGAAAACCGACAGCCCCCGACCACACCCAACTCTGCGATGAGCCGACAAGCTGCCCGAGGGCCTCGTCCATTCCCTCAGGCTCACTATCTGCATCAACTACGGCGGCCACGACGAGGTCACCCGGACCGCCGCGGCATTCGCCCCGGCAGCCCGAGAAGGCAGTGTCGGCGATCGGGTTCTCAGCCCAGCTTGTCGCCAGGTGCGGCTGGTCGTGTGGTCCAGGCCCTGATGAGTTCGGCAGCCAGCCAGTGTCCGCGAGAGACTGCCTCGTCCTCTGGGAGGACGCCGTTGGTTCTGCGGAGAGGATCTGCTCCGCGGGCGAGGAGGAACGCGGTCATGTCGATGTGCAAGGGTTCGCCGCTTTGTATGTGGCCGTCGACTTCGACATCGACGGCGTGTCGCAGGAGGGTCCAGCCGTCACCGTTGTCGTCCTCGATGTCGTAGCCGTCGTCGAGAAGGTCACGAAGCTTCGGCAGGTCTTCGTGTTCGACCGCGCTGTGGCCGGCTGACCAGGACATGGGCTCCTCCGGAAGTGGACTGCTGGTGTGTTCGAAGCGTTGCACGCAGCCGCATCATCCGTTGGCCTGCCGGCGTCACGACAGCGGCTATTTGATGTTTGTGATGTCCGGCTTGGCGCTCCGGTTCTCGGGGCGCTTGTTCGGGCGGTAGCTGGGGCCGTTGATGATGACCTGGTGGCTGGTTCCGATGGGACCGGCCCTGCCGCTCGGAGACGAGTTCACTCGGCCGACTCGGCCGTCAGTCGCGTACGGACCCGTCGCCGTGTTCCCGGCCGGAGGGGCCCGGTTCGGGGTGGGCACCGGTGAGTTCGGGCTCCAGTCCCTCCCTCAACCTGGCATGTCCGCGGCCTGCGTCGGCGCGCCAGGCCTCGAAGGCCCAGGCGGTGAGAGCGACGACGGCGAGGCCCAGGAGCCAGCCGCCCACGACATCGCTGAACCAGTGCACGCCGAGCGCGATCCGGGTGAAGCCCACGCCGAGCACAGACACAACCGCGGCGCACCAGCACAGCACCCGCAGAGCGCGCGGCACCACGGGCAGCAGGACCAGCAGCAGAACGGCGAACGAGGTGGTCGCGGTCATCGCGTGCCCCGAGGGGAAGGAGAATCCCGGGGCGTGCGCGACCGGGTCCTCCAGGGAGGGCCTGACCCGTGCGACCACCGTTTTGACCAGCAGCCCGACGACTCCGCCGGCCACGGCCGTCACGGCGGCCCAGGCGGCGAGTCGCCAGGCCCGGCGGTACACCAGCCACACAGTCAGCAGCGCGACGACCGCCCGCAGGGTGAACGGGTCCCACACCCAGTCGGACAGGAAACGCAGGGTGTCGGTCCACGCCGGGTGTTCGAGGGCGGTCTCGTGCAACCGCCGTGCCGCGCCCGCGTCCAGACGGCGCAGCGGCTGCCAGTGAACCTCGACCAGGACGAGTAGCAGGCCGAAGGGGACGGCGGCGAAGGCGGCGACGGCGGCCGAACCGAGCAGACGGATGCCGAATCTCCGGTCGGCCGCCCGGCGGCGACGGTCACGAAGGCGCTGGGCCGTGGCGCGGACCACCATTCAGACTCCCGGGTCGGCTGTGATCGGACAGGGCCGCAGCGCCCGCGCGGCCTCCAGCTGCGCGGCGAAGGACAGCCCCAGAAAGAGGGCGATGGAGGTCAGGTAGGACCAGATCAGCAGCGACATGAAGGCGCTGAGCGGGCCGTAGACCGCGTCGAAGGACCCACTGATGCCCAGGTACAGGCTCAGCAGCCAGGTCAGGGCCGTCCACAGCACGAGATACACGGCGGCGCCGAAGGCCAGCCAGGTGTAGCCGGGCTGTCGGCGCCGGGGGGAACGGCGGAAGATCGCGCTGGCCGAAAGAAGGGCGAACAGCAGGCCGAAGGGCCAGCGCAGGATCTCGCAGACGGTTCTGGCGTCGCCGTCGAGGTGATACACCGTCACCGCCTCTGCGGCCAGGTCGCCGCCGGCCACCATCACGATGAACCCGAGGCCGAGGGGGATCCCGGCGCTGAGGGACATCACGAGCCCGCGCAGGTACTTCTGGTGGAAGGGACGGTCCCGTTCGTTCCCGTAGATCCGGTTGGCGCCGCGTTCGATCTGGCACATCGCGGTGGTGACATTGACCAGTGAGAAGACAAGGCCGAACCAGAGGGCGATCTGGGCACCGTCGCCCGCCCTGCGGCGGCTTCGGGCCAGTGCGTCGTCGACGACGTCGGCGCTGGGCCCCTGCGCGATCCGGTGGATGGTCAGTTCGGCGAGTCTGCCGATGTTCTCCGTGTGCAGCGTGGTGGAGAGCCCGACGAAGGCGATGGCCAGCGGGATCACCGACAGCACCGTCTGGAGGGCGAGCGCGCGGGAGTGGCTGAAGCCGTCCGCGTAGCGGAACCGGACGAAGGAGTCGCGCAGCAGCGGCCAGCGGCCGTAGCGGCGCAGCGACGCCAGCGCCTCGTCGGCCGAGAGTTCGTCGCCGGTCATGTCGCGGGTCTCGGGGACCTTGGTGGCGGTGCCCATTCACTTCTCCCGGTTGGGCAGCAGCACGGTCAGCGCGCCGGGCCTGACCTCGGCGGTGAGACGTCGCCCGTGGGACACCGGGTCCCCGTCGAGTTCGCGCGACTGCGGTGCGGCGAAGGTGAGTTCGGCCCGCCGGAAGGTGAGGAACTCCACGGGAACGCCCTTCGTGCCGGTGCCCTCGGGGGCGAGCGTGTCCACGGTCGCGGGCCGGGAGTTCCGCCTGCCGCCGCTCATCAGGACGCCCAGGGCACGCATCCAGCCGCCTGGGCCGCGAGGGTCGAGGATCAGCAGATCGAGCAGTCCGTCGTCGGGCCGGGCCGCCGGGAGGAGCGTGAGACCGCCCTGTACGGCGCCCACGTTGGCGACGAGCACCATGCGGGCCGTGCGGTGCAGGACGGGCGCGTCGTCGAGCCGGACCGTCAGCCGCATCCGGGGCGTGCGCAGTGTGCCGAGGGCGGCGAGTACGTAGGCGGGCCAGCCGAGGGCGGACTTGGCGCGGTCGTCGGTGTGTTCCAGCATCGCGGCGTCGAGCCCGGCCCCGGACATCACGGCGAAGTGGGTGGGGGAGAGGCCGTCGCCCTCGATGCGGCCGAGGTCGAGACGGTGCGGGGTGCCGGACAGCGCGGCGTTGAGCGCGGCGGCGGGGGTGAGTGGCAGGCCGAGGTTGCGGGCCAGCAGGTTGCCGGTGCCGCAGGGCACCACGACGAGCGGTACCCCACTGCCGGCCAGGGCGTCCGCCGCCGCCCTGACGGTTCCGTCGCCGCCGCAGACCACGACCAGTGTCGCTCCGTCACGGACCGCGCGAGCCGCCTGGCCGGTGCCGGGGTCGTCGGCGGTGGTCTCGATGAACGCCGGTGCGCGGTGGCCGTGTTGTTCGAGGATCCGCCGCAGTTTCTCGCGGGCCGCTCCGCCGGTCGCCGTGGGGTTGAAGATCACGGCGGTGCTGCCGGGCTCGCGCTCCTCGGTCCCGGCGGTCGCGTCCGTGTGCCCGGTCCGTGGTGAGGGGACGGCGGCCACGGACCGGTCGGTGAACAGGGCACGGCCGACGACCAGCAGGGACAGGGCGCCGTTGGCCATTCCGCCGATCACGTCCGTGGGGTGGTGCATGCCCCGGTAGAGGCGGGCGACGCCGACAGCCGGCGGCACGAGGAACAGCAGCCCGGCCAGGGGCCACCGCCACGGCCTGCGGACCCGGGACAGCACGAGTACCGCGAGTCCGGCATAGAGCGCGGTGGCCGCGCCGGTGTGGCCGGAGGTGTAGCTGGACGTGGGCGGGGAGGCGTCGAGACGGTGCACGTCGGGGCGAGTGCGGTCCACCGACTCGGTGACAGCCAGGAACACCAGCGACTGGAGTGAGACGGCGAGGGCGAGGAAGACCGCCTGGCGCCACATCGGCAGCCGGGGTATGAGCAGGAGGGCCACGCAACTCAGCAGGGTGATGGTGATCACCGTGAGGGTGTTGCCCGCCTCCGAGCCGAGGTACGACAGGGTGGTGAGCGGGCCCGTACGGATCCGCTCGAATCCCTCGTTGACTTTGTCCTCGACCGTCAGCGGCCACACCTTCCGGGCGGGGCCCGTGATCAGGAGCCCGAAGCCCACTATCAGGGCGCCCTGGCAGACGGTCAGTACGCCGATGCGCGCGACGGTCCTGCCGGTACCGCGGGGCAGGACGGACGAGCGGTCCGGCCGGACCGCTTCGGGTCCTTCTCCAGTCGCTCCTGCGGCTCTTTCCGGCACGGTGGTCGGCATCGGGGCTCCCACGGGTCTGCGGCTCGCGGCGGTCTTCGGCTGGGTGGCATTCGCACCCGATCCACCGTCGTGTGCCCCCGAAGCGGAGGCGCAGACGCTCCGTGACGTGGGAATCCACGATTCCGCGCCGCGCCCCTGAGACGCACGGACGATGCCGGTGGGGTGTCGGTCGACGGCTCGGGGCCGGACACCGGTCCTCGCCGCTCACGGCGGACGAGGAGCCGCCGTGACCCCGTCCCTGGACTAGATGGCCGCGGAGTTCGAGGGACGTCTGACCATCGCGAAGCTCAACGTCAACGAAATTCGGGCCACAGCTTCGAAGTACCGTGTGCGTGGACTTCCCACGCTGCTGCTGTTCAACAGAGGCGAGGCGGCTGTGGCCAGGACAGGGGGCCGTGAGCCGGGATCAGCCTGGCGTTCAACCTCGAGGGCTGGCCCGCGCCATCAAGGGGACTTCACGGTATGTCCCAGCGCGACGAGGCCGACACTGACGGCCAGAAGACACGGGGAGCGCAGTCGCTTGCCGGAGGGCATGTGCCGCCGGCCGTAGCCGTACGGGCCGCCTCACTGCGAGAAGAGGATCTTGTCGCCGTCGCGGACGATGACGTGGGTGTCGATGACGGGTTGTGCTGGTTGTCCGCTCATGTTCCTTGGGGGGAGGGCTTGGCGAGAGAGCAGACGCTAGCGGCAGTTGTGGGATGGCGTCGGCGATTCGGCGCGCTACGTCCGATGGGGTGCAGGCGCTGTTGTCGAGGATCAGCTGTCGGCAGACGATGGCACTCGGCCAGAAAGGAGGCCTGTTTCGCTGCCCACTGTCGTAGGACTGCCTACCGCGTGGCCGCTGGGACTTCCGGGCGAGGGTCGATCGGTGTGAGCACTCCGAGGCG
This sequence comes from Streptomyces vulcanius, assembly GCF_042653945.1. Lineage (NCBI taxonomy): Bacteria > Bacillati > Actinomycetota > Actinomycetes > Kitasatosporales > Streptomycetaceae > Streptomyces > Streptomyces vulcanius. Next base: position 166,857 of record NZ_JBHSFK010000015.1, read on the forward strand.
GTCCTCGACCTCCTGGGCAGCATCCAGGCACAGGTCCTCCCGGAACGCGCGCCCGACGATCTGCACGCCGGACGGCAGGCCGTCGGTCACTCCGGTCGGTACGGCGACCCCGGGAACGCCCGCGAAGCTGGTCACCGTGCACAGGCGCATGGCCGAGCCGACTCGTTCCCGTCCTGCCTGGTCGCGTGACTCCAGCCCCGGCTCGACGGCCGGCTCGGTGAACACCGGCCCGAGCAGCAGCGGGTACTCGTCGAGGAACTCCGCCCAGGAGCGGCGGATGCCCAGCCAGACGCCCATCAGCTGCATGAACTCCGCTGCGGTGGCGGGCGGGGTCTTCTCCATCGTCATCTCGATGTAGCGATCTCCGCCCTCGCCGAGCAGTGTCCGCACCACCGGCCAGGTCGGGGCGAATTCGGTCACGACGATCCGGTGGTACGCCTCAAGTGCCTCGTCCAGCCGCGGAACGTCCGCCATCTCCCGCACGGCGTACCCGGCGTCCCTCAGCGCGTCGGCCGCGGCCGCGACAGCACCGCGGACCGTGGGGTGGACGCCGTGGCCGCCGGGATCGGCGACGACCGCGACCTTCACCGGTCCCGGCAGCGGCTCACCACGGACGGGCACCGGTACGGCCCGCGGGTCCCGCGGGTCGGTCCCGGCCAGCGCCTCGTATGCCAGCCGCAGGTCGGCGATCCTGCGGGCCAGGGGCCCGTCGGTGACCAGCATCTGTGAGGCCGGTCCTGGGTCGTCCGGGCCGAGAATACGGTGGTCGGCGGGGAATCGCCCGACGGTGGGCTTCAGTCCCGCCACGCCGCAGAACGAGGCCGGGATCCGTACTGATCCGCCGGAGTCGTTGCCGAGCCCGAGCGCGGCCATGCCGGTGGCGACGGCCACTCCGTCGCCGCCGCTGGAGCCTCCCGGAGTCCGGCTCCGGTCCCACGGGTTGACGGTGTCGCCGAACAGTTCGCTGCGGGTGTGCATCCCGGCCAGGATCAGGGTGGGTATGTTGCTGTGCCCGATCGGTATGGCTCCGGCGGCACGCAGCCGGGCCACCGGGGGTGCGTCGGTCGTCGCCACCAGATCGCGGAAGCGCGCGATTCCCATCGTGGTCGGCACACCTTCGACGGCGGTGGTCTCCTTCACCGTGAACGGCACCCCTGCCAGAGGCCCCAGCTCTTCGCCTGCGGCCCGGCGTAAATCCGTCTGCGCCGCGGCTTCACGGGCGCGCTCGGCCATCAGCTGAGTGACCGCGTTGACCTGCGGGTTGACGTCGGCGATGCGGTCCAGGTGGCTGTCGACCAGTTCGACAGCCGATACGTCTCCATTCCGGACTGCCTCTGCCTGGGCTGCGGCCGGCATCTTCCATAGGGCGTCCCGCACGATTCCTGTCCTCCCGATTCATGTGTCGAAGCGCTCGCGTCGGAACCATAACCCAGAAGCGATACGATCGTATTGGAAAAGGAGGCGCCCGAACATGCCCAAGCAGGTGGACTACGAGAGCCGACGCCGACGGATCGCCGAGGCCGTCTGCCTCCTCGCTGACGAACACGGACCTGAGGGAGTGACCATGCGCGACGTCGCCACCCGCGCGGAGGTCTCCCTGGGTGCCGTTCAGCGTTGCTTCCGCAACAAGGAGGAGATGCTCCTGTTCGCCGTCGACCACGTCGGCGAGCGCATCACCGAACGTGTACGGGCCCGCCTGTCCAGCAGCCCGGCCCAGTCGGCCGCTACCGCCCTAGGTCACGCGGCCACCGAGATCGCCCTGCTCCGCAGACAGCACCGCGCCGAGGCGCGGGTGTGGCTCGCGTTCGTCGCCCAGGCCGCCGTCAGCGAGCCACTCGCCGCCAAACTCCGAATCAGTTACGCGGCTCTCCATGGTCTACTCGGCCGCCTCATCACGGAGGCTGGCGAGAGCGGCCCGGCCGACGATGACGCTGCGACGCTCGATCCGCAGCGCGAGGCCCGGGCCCTGCTGGCCCTCGCGGACGGCCTGACCAGCCATGTGCTCATAGGGCACTTGACCACCGAGGAGGCCGAGGACGCCCTGCACGCGCATTTGGTCCGCCTCTGGGAACGCCTCCCCACCAGCCGTCCCGGAGAGGCCGTCTCAGAGGGCGTTTGAAGTAGGCAGATTACCCTTGATGCCCTAGTAAGTTCCTCGCCAGGTAGGGGTGGTCTCGTCCGTTATGCGCCTGGTGAGGTTGTCGACCGAGATGATGTGGATCATGGCTTCGGAGCTGGCGGTGAGGGTCTCGTAGTCGCGGGCGAGACGGCGGTGCATCATGATCCAACCGATGGATGCCGCGCTTCCTGCCGACGATCTTCTTGGCCGCATCGGTTCCCTGGCTGGTCAGGTCGTCATTGAGCTGGGCGAAGATTCCTTCGTCGCGCCACGCCGCGTAGTAGGCGTAGACGGTGCCGTGGTTCGGGAAGTCGTGCGGGAGGTATTTCCAGGGGATTCCCCGCGAAGCGCGGCCGGTACCGCCCCGTCTTCGGGGAGGGACACGTTGGCACGGCGACGCGGCTACCCCTCGGACACCTTCGACGACGAATGGGTCCTGCTCGAACCGCTGCTGCCCACCGCGGCCTGCGAGTTGCCCAAGGGGGGACGCCCGGAAAAGCGTCCCCGCCGCGAGATCGTGGACGCGATTCGGTACGTCGTCGATACCGGCTGCAAGTGGCGGGCCTGCCCCGGGACTTCCCGCCCTGGCGGACCTGCTACGGATTCATGGCCCGCTGGGCCGCCTGCGGCGTCGTCGGACAGATCCGTGACCAGCTCCGCAAACGCATCCGCCGTGAAATGGGACGGGCGCCCGGCGTGGTCGCCACCGTCAGCGACTCCCGGTCAGTGAAGGCCGCGGAGACCGTCGGAAAGGACTCGCGCGGCTACGACGGCGCGAAGATTATCAACGGCCGCAAGCGGCACCTGGTCGTGGATACCAAGGGCCTGCCACTGTTCGTCCTGGTCACCCCGGCCGACATGACCGACCGCGAGGCCGCGAGGCAGCGAAGGAAGTGCTGTTCCGGCTGCGGCTGATGCACCCGGAGGTCACCATCGTCTGGGCGGACTCCGGCTATGCCGGACAGGGCGGTGACCTGGGCGAAGAAGCACCTGAACCTGACGCTCAAGACCATCAGCCGGCCGAAGGACGCCGTCGGGTTCGTCATCCTGCCCCGCCGCTGGGTCGTCGAACGCTCGCTGGCCTGGATCATGCACGCCCGCCGATACGCCCGCGACTACGAACGGCTTGTCCAGCACTCGGAGTCTCTGATCACCTGGGCTGCCATCACGCTCATGACCAGGCGCATCACCCGCAGGCAGTCCCGCCGCACCAGCCAGCCGGCATCCCGCGAGAACGAGAGGGACTGACGGTCGCCCGGACCACCGCCACTCCGCTCCAGCCGCGGCGCGGTTCGTCCTCCACTTTTCCCACGGCGCCACTCAGTCGGCAAGGCTCGGCAGCACCGCGTCCCTGACCTCCGGCTTGCACACTAATAGTTCAGAGAATCGGAATCGCTCATCACCTGGGTCGCGATCACCCCTATAGCCAGGCAGATCACCCGTCGAAGCTCCCGCAGGAGCGGACAGTCGACCTCCCCCGAGGTTCAACGCGACTGACCGTCAGCAGTTCCCGAGCGGCCAAGTTTTCAGCCGTTGAACGGCGACAAGCCAACTGCCGTACCCGGAGTTCTCGAACTCGCCGAACCTACGAATGAGCGGAGTAATCCCGCGCCAAAACCGTAGGACAATCTCATGCCCAGTTCTGCTCCGGCCGAAGCGGGCTAAACCTGAGCCATACCGCCGTCGATGCACAGTTCTGCACCTGTCATGAAACTGCTCTCGTCCGAGGCGAGAAACAGCGCACCATTGGCGATCTCCTCGGGAAGCCCGAGGCGGCCCATCGGGACAAGGGTACTCATCTGGGCTCGGAGAGCTACTGGATCTTGACCGAAGTACTCGGCCTGTCCGTCGATGATGAGCGTGTCGATCGGCCCCGGACTCAGCACGTTGACCCGAAGACCCCGGTCGCCGAACTCCGCCGCCCACGTGCGCGCGTAGGAGCGCACGGCGGCCTTCGCCGCACTGTAAGCCCCTGCCCCGGGATCCCCCTTGAATGCCGTGATCGAGCCCAGCAAAACGATCGAGGCGCCCGTTCGCAGAATCGGCAGCGCCTTCTGGACGGTGAACAGTGTGCCGCGGGCATTGATGTCGAATGTGCGGTCGAAGTGTTCCTCGGTCACGTCCCCGAAGTTCGTCCGCTCAATGCTTCCAGCGTTCGCGACGATCACATCGAGGTGCCCGCTCTCCTGACGGATAGCCTCGACCAAATTGTCGAGATCACCCGACACTGTGGCGTCCGCGGTGACCGCCGTGACATGTCCCTCAATGGAAGCCTTCGCGGCTTCGAGCGCATCCTTCCGTCGCCCCGTGATGTAGACGTGGGCGCCTTCACTTCCGAACCTCTGGGCAATCGCCAGACCAAGGCCCGCGCTCCCGCCAGTGACGAGGGCTACCTTATTTGCGAGACGCATGCTTTCTCCTTGAGTCGAGACTGTGAGCACCGGACACATTGCTTTGCCTCATCCTGCTTTTGACAGTCGGCGTCGCAGGACTTGCCGTGCCTGCAGGACGCGGCTGCCGTTCCGCAGCTTTTCCGGCCCTGGTGGCTGCGCTGGGCGTGTACCACGGTAGGAGCGGCCCGGCATAGAGGCAAATAGTGGCAACGTATACTCTGCATTGACATCTCCTATGTCATGTCGAAGGTGGAGCCGAATGAACCTGCGCCAATACGAATACGCCCTGGCCGTCGCCGACGAGGGCTCCATGACAGCGGCAGCAGAACGTCTGCGGGTCACTCAGCCCTCTCTGTCGCAGCAGATCGGCAGCTTGGAGAAGCATCTCGGGGTGCAGCTGTTCACCCGCACCCCGAGCGGGGTGACGGTGACGGTGGCAGGGCGGGCTTTCCTCGCGGAGGCGAAGATCGCGACGGCCGCATCCCGGCGTGCCATCACGGCCGCCCGCGCCGCCAACGGGGAACTGGCAGGCGAACTCATCATGGCTGTCCACATGGGCCTGGGAGCACGCCAGCTGCCCCAGGCATTGGGGCAGCTGCGCAATCGCCACCCGAAGCTGCAGGTGACTCTCCACGAGGAGCCCGATCCCGCGGACATGGAACGACTGGTCCGCCAGGGAACCCTCGACATGGTCCTCGTGCACCGCATCCCCGCCGGGTGCACCTTCGACATTCACCCTCTGGGCGAGGAAGCCTACGTCGCCGTCTTGCCGAAGGGGCACCCGCTTCTCTCGGACGGCGCCGCCCTGCGCCTGGAAGACCTGGCGTCAGAGGGGTGGATCCGGTTCCGGCGCGCCAGCCTGCTGGACGACTACCTCGCCCGCCTGCTCGCCAACGCGGGCCTCAGCCCGCACACGGTGGCCCGGGCGTCACAGATCTCCACTGCGGTGCGGCTCGTGGCGCAGGGCTTGGGCGTCACTGTGGTCCCGGCCTCGGCCATCCCCGAAGGCTTCGAAGAACTGGCCTGCCCGCTACTGCCCTCCCTGACCGAGCCAGTCCTCGTCGGCGTGCGGCGCAATCCGGGTTCGGCAGAGACGGCCATGCTCGACCATCTCAACCAGCAGAACTGGTGCGGTACAGGCCTCCTCCGTCAGCCCGCAACTGTTTGAGCGTTCACTTTCCACGTTGCACCAATATGGAACGCGCACTGATGGGCCTCGCAGCACAGCTGCCACCCACCGTCCTCAGCGAGGTCCTCGGCATCTCCGTCGGAGTGGCCACCGGATGGGCCGCCGCCTCTGGCAGCCCCCGCGCAGTACGCCTCCGAACTCAGCCGCCGCTCGAAGAGCCGATGGCGGAACTGAGCGCCTGCCGTCACGGAAAACGGCCGTGCCCGACGCCCCCGGTGACGTGGGCCTACGACCTGTCCGGCGGATCTTGGTCGAGAGCGGCTAGAAGGCGTGGGACCAGGGGATTTGAGTCGTTCTTACGCCAGGCGACGGCGACTCGTGTGAGAGTGGTGTTGGGCTCGATCCTGCGGAAGGCAACGCCCTTGAGGCGAATGCGGCGGATGCTCTCCGGGGCCAGTGACACGCCAAGCCCAGTTTCCACCAGGGCGCAGACGGTCTGCCATTCCACGGCGTGCTGCGCCACCCGGGGCGTGAAGCCTGCCGCGATGCACAGGCTGGTGATCTGGTCGTACAGCGGCGGGCCTACGGCGCGAGGCAGAAGCACAAAGGGGCAGTCCGCCAACTGCTCGACGCGGACGGCGCGTTGCGCTGCGAAGGGGTGCGCGGACGGCAGGACAGCCACAAACGGCTCGGTCAGCACGATCGCGAATCCGAGTTCCGCGTCGTCGGCCGGCGGTTCGCGCAGCAGGCCGATGTCGATCGTCCTCTCGCGTAGAGCAGCCAGTTGCGGCGTGGTGGTCATTTCCTGGATGTCCAGCTCCACGGCGGGAAACCGTTCCCGGAAGGTTCGCAGCAGGCCGGGCAGGACGGTCAGGGCGAGGGAGGCGGCGAAGCCGATCCGCAGCCGGCCGACCCTGCCGCTGCCGACGTCCCGTGCTGCGGCCAGGCCGTCCGCGAGGCCGTTGAGGGCGTGCCGAGCGGCAGGAAGGAGTTCTCGGCCCGCCGGGGTGAGGGCGATACGTCCGGGTTCACGGCTGAACAGCGCGTGGCCGACCTTGCCCTCCAGGCGCCGGATCTGCTGGCTCAGCGGCGGCTGGGCGATGCCCAGGCGGGTGGCAGCGCGGCCGAAGTGGAGTTCCTCGGCGAGCATGACGAAGGCGTGCAGCTGCTGAAGGGGAAGTTCAGGGCGTTCCATACGCTCAGAGATATCACCCCATACCCAAAGCTGTATTAGACGTATCTGTGCTGCTCGCTTAGCGTTCGGCGCATGACGGAGCGACGTTCCATCCTCAGCGGCTCGACGTTCGAAGAACGGATCGGCTATGCCCGCGCCGTCGTCGACGGCGACTGGGTTCATGTGTCCGGGACGACCGGGTTCGACTACGCCACCATGACGATCTCCGACGATGTGGTGGAACAGGCCGAGCAGTGCCTGCGCAACATCGAGGCCGCGCTGGCCGAGGCGAAGTGCACCTTCGCCGACGTGGTGCGGGTGCGCTATCTGCTGCCCGACCGGGCCGACTTCGAGCCCTGCTGGCCAGTACTGCGTCGCGCCTTCAGCCAGGTCCGACCGGCCGCCACGATGCTCGTGTGCGGCCTCGCCGATTCCCGCATGAAGATCGAGATCGAGGTGTACGCACGGCGGCCCACTGCGTGACCGTCCGCTCAATCGGCGCTGGGCGAACGGGGCGTTGTGCTTGCGGGCGGGTGGGGCGATCAGCCGAAAGGGCACCGGACCTACCGGCTCGCCCATACCCGAGCCAAAGCCGAACAGGCCGGCTGACCTGGGGCGCGAGGCCAAGCCAGCCCTCAGGTGGCCCGGAGAACGCCGGCTCGGACAGCTTGACCAAGAGCCGTATCCCCTACGTATCCCGTTCAGGAAAGGACACCGGATCGTTGCACATCCCTCCTTACAGTGGTGCCGTGAGCAGTCACTCCGAAGCACCTGTCACGCCCGTCGCAGCATTTGAACCCCCCTACTACGTGGCTGTTTTCACCACGGTGCGAACCCAGAACCAGAACGACTTCAGCGTGACCAACGCACGCCTGGAAGACCTGGTGAAGGACCTCCCCGGGTACCTGGGGATGGACCACGCACAGACTCCCGGCGGGCTGGGTATCACCGTCAGCTACTTCCGCGACGCCGACGCCCTCACGGAGTGGCGGACCAACGTCGAGCACCGCTCAGCGCAGGAGCGCGGGCGAGCCGAGTGGTACCAGTGCTACACGCTGCATGTCGCGAAAGTGGAGCGGAGTCACGGGTTCACGCGCGCGTAGGTCCCGTAGAGCCGGCAGGCTGACCAACCGAAGGTCGCGCGGGCGCATCAGTACGCGGCCAGCGCAGCCGCACGACGGTGGACACCCTTCCCCCCTTGCCACAGATAACAGGGCGCCGCTTCGAACCAGCCTGACAACGCTGATCGAGATAGGGTTTGTAGCCATCGAGCCTGGTCGCACGGCTTTGCGGGAAGGAGGCCGACCGGGCGACGTGTTGCGATGTCGACGAGCACGGTTCCGTAGACACGGCCCTTGCGCTGGGCGTACTCGTCCACGCCGACCACGCGGGGTACTGCGGTGGCGGGGTCCGGAAGCGAGGCGATCAGCCTCAGCAGGGTGTTCCGGCTGACCGGAACCTTGAAGGCGTCCGTCATCCGGGCGCCGGCCCGGCCCGCGAACGCAAGACCGACCGACACCAGCGTCGACCGCAACCGCTCTGTCCGTCGCCCGAACCTGCGGGTGAGACCGGGTACTTGCTCGGCGAGGGTCATCCGCTCGCAGGATTCCTCCTCGCAGACGAACCTCCGCACCCGCAACGACACCACGACGAACTTGCCCGCCGTCGGTAGATCACGAGGAAGTCGCAGGTAGGAGCCGTGTATTCGCCCCGACCAGTACCCGCATCCCGGACCGGCCGCCCGCCCCGCGGTCGTACGGGCCTCGACCCGGACGACCGTGTCGATCACCTCGACCGATTGCACCAACACGCCCTCGACCGAGGAAAACAGCAGCTCGTTCAACTGCGGCAGCACTTCGTTCACGGCGAAGGACTGTCGACCACACCACCGTCCAGCCAGGCGACTTTCGGGCGGACCTCAGTGGTCGGTCGTAGGCGGTCGGTGCGCGCATGATTGGCTGGCCGCGAAGGAACCTGGCTCCACTCATCAGGCCCCCTTGGAAACGATCATCCGGGGAACCGGGAGGCGCTCTGCCGGCGGACCGCCGAGATCAGTCCGCCGGGCCGCTCCTCGCGCTGCGGCGGGGTGCTGATCGGGCGGCCGTAGGCGGCAGCGCGCTCGCGCAGGGTGTGGCTGTCGGCCTCCCAGCCGTGCCCGGCCAGCCAGCCCACCGGGTCGTCGGGCATCTCCGAGACCCACATGGACGCCGCCGATCCCGGCGCGGCGTCCGCGCCGAAGCGCTCGATCACGCCGCGCGAGCCCAATGTCAGCCCCATCCGACTGCCTGCCGCCGACCGCGTGCTGATCCGGGCCAGCAGTAGCTCCACCGCGTCCTCGGGCAGATAGATCAGTAGTCCTTCGGCGATCCACGCGGTCGGCTCGGCCGGGTCGTGCCCTGCGGCGGCCAGCGCGCCTGGCCAGTCCTCACGCAGATCCACCGCGACGGTGATCCGCTCGCAGCGTGCGACGGCCCGCTCCTGGCGCAGCACCGAAGCCTTGAAGTCCAGTGGCGCGGCGGTGTCGACCTCGAACAGCCGGGTGCCCTCGGGCCAGTCCATCCGGAAGGCCCGGCTGTCCATGCCGGCGCCGAGCAGCACGACCTGCCGAACCCCGGATGCGGAGGCCTGCTGCAACAGGTCGTCGAGGAACTTCGTCCTGATGACGATGGAGAACGACACGGCCAGCCGGCGGCGTCGTGCGGCCGCGTCATCGGGCAGCGGCGGCGAGGAGGGCCACAGGCCGCCGGCGGTGGCGAAGGCCTGTGCCAGTGGGTCGCGGAACAGCGCGTTCTCCCGCTCGGTCTCCAGCGCCCGCACCCTGGCCACCCCCACCGCCGTGGCCCACACTCCCGACGGCTGCACCCACTCCTGCTCATCAGTCACCGCGCCAGCCTAGAAGATCGATTCCAAAGGGTCTGATGAGGGGAGCCAGCCTCATGCGCGGCCTGCCAGTCATGCGCCCAGCCTCACCGCGAGAGGTCACTTCTTCGACGGGGTATGCATCGGCTCCAGTGAGGACAGCGAGAGGGAACCTGCGAACGGTGAGGACCCCATGCCGTAGTGGCCTCTTTCGGAGGGTGGTGGTCTTCCGGCGCGTCAGCTTGTAGAGGGGACCTTGGCCCCCATCGTCGTTCTGGACGCGCAGCTGCGCCATCTGTACGTCAATCCGGCATGGGTCAAGCTCAGCGGCCTGCCCGCCTCCGTGTTCCTGGGACGAACGCTCGGGGAAGTGCTGCCGGACCTCCAGAGACCGGACGACGTCCTGTGCGAGGTGCTCACGGACGGGCAACCTCGGGAGACAACCATCTCAGGAACGACAGGAGTGTGCTCTACACCGACGGCCTGGTGGAACGACGCGGCACAGGCATCGACATCTCGGTGCAGGCGCTTGAGACGCTGAGTCTGCCAGCGACACGTTCCTGGCTGGCCTGGCGAACGGTGCGTACGAGGACGACGTCGCGATCCTCGCCGCTCGCCAGGGTGAGGGGAATGAATGACCTTCCCCGCTCAGCCTTCGATGAGAAACGCTCAACCTTCGCGCGGTGTCCGGAGGCTCGGGGGCGGCGGACAGGGCTGCGGCGTCGTGGACGGCGAGTTCTTCTGGGGCGCCGACGAAAGGCTGGATGTAGGGAATGTCCCATGTCCAACGCTGCTCTGTGCAGCGGCTGAAGTGCAGCTCTCCCATTCCTGTTCATGGAAACAATTGGCGCAGGCGTGGTTCGGCGTAGGCCGCTTCGAGCAGTTCCGGACGGACCTGCCCGTCGGCGCGGACCTTCTGCCAGCCTGCTTCGACGAGGGCGTGACCCGGGGGTGTGGTGTCCATAGCGGCACATCATCCCCGTCGTTGGCCGAACCTGGTTCCACCAAGAATGGCAATGCGCCGCGGGTTCCAGGAAGCGTAACCGTGTGGTCCCAACCAGCGTGTCCCGCGCGGCTCGAACCACCAGGTCACCAGCCGGTCCGGGTTCCAACTGCCGCGTCCCGTCACAGAGTCGCCGATGCCTCGATGTCCGACCCCCCCTTCTATGCTCCTGCGATGACGTCTTACGAAGGCACGCACCCCACCGTCCTCGTCCGGGTGGGTAGCCGCTCCGCCCAGATCGACGACCAGCTCGCACCCACGATCCAGGCGATCTGGGAGTGCGGGTTCGACACCTTCACCTGCTGTCAGGACCTCGCAGAGAGCAACGCGGACTGGCCGGAGAAGCTGCCGCACATGGCGGAGTGGGTGAAGTCCCGACGTGGCTGGATGCTCATCGACTTCCCGGTCGACAGCGGACTCGCCTTCCTCTCGGCCGTTGCGAATGCCGGCCCTCGGGACGCGTTCTACGTGCGGATGACGCACTGGGCGGCCCCGGACGCGTGGGACGTGACGATCAAGCCGATGGACACAGCGATGTTCAAGGAGGACCTCCCGTCGAGGTTCCGTCCGCAACTGCTCCAGGTGAGCTTCCCGGCCTACGACCTGCCGGAACTGACCCAGCGCCTTCGCGATCACGCCGCCGGCCGCTCGGTGCCGCCCGCCCCCGCCGACTGGAGCACCGTAGGCCGTTAAGGTTCTGGGCGGCGCGGGGTCGGCTCCGGTCGAGCGCCTGCCTGGCCGGATGGGCCAACCAAAGCGCTCATGCCGTACGTGTGGCTTTGACTGATAGGCCGCCCAGCGCCCCGCGACGACACGGCCACTCATTGGGATGAGCGAACAGAGATCGCTTCGTAAGGACACGTCGGCGTGGTCGTCTGCAGGGACCCGGTCAACCGAACGACGGGGGAGGCTCGGGTGCCCGAGCTCAGGGCGGGGACGGACGCCGGCAAGGCCCTGGGCGGACTCCAGGCCGTGAGCCGAATCCGGCTCCTCGAGCGAGGAGCCGGCCCTCGCCGATAGAACATGGGCGCGCACGGTGGCGGCACGCCGCTCACCCGACCCACGGCCTGGTGCCGCAGGTGGCGACCGGGTATTCGGAGAGTTCCCATACTCGACTCCACCATTACTGGTGGAGGTCCTCACCCGGACCGGGCTCGTGGCCAAGGTCGCGATCCTCAGCCGCGAACGCAAGGCGGTGGTCCGTACTGGCGGAGACCACTTGTTCCTCACGTGCGGTATCCCCTGCGCTCAGGGCTCTGCGGCGCCGCGGCCAGGGGTAACCAAGTTGCCTGGAGACGGCGAGGATCATCCGGAACTGCAGCCATGGACGGTCTTCCCTGATAGCAGAGCAGCCCGGATGGAAGAGGAAGATGTTGACCTGGTCCGGTTCCCAGGGTCAGACGGACACGGCGCCGAGTTCGCAATCCCACCGTGCGAGCCAGTCACTCCTCTTTCGGAGGCCTTTCTCCAGCAGCCGTGCAACGGTCCGCGCCGGCCATATCGTCCTCGTCGGGATTGCGCCACTCGTCCCAGAGCACATAGTCGCCGTCGGGCTGCAAGGTCACGTAGAGAGCGCCGCGGCAGGCTTCGGTGCAAGATGCCTCGGCCAGTCGCACCTCGTGCGGTTCAGATGCAGCAGTGAGAGGGCCGTCCGGCGCCAAGAGGTACTGGGGATCTTCGCCCGGACCGCAGACGGCTCGTTCTGCGGCGATCAGCTGGTTGACCTGCTTCTTCGCGGGCGGGAGCTTCTTGCCCTCGGGCTTCTTGCAGGCGGTGATCTCCGACCCGCGCGCGGGTCGGGCGATGGAGGTCCACAGCAGCTGGGCTCAGCCAGGCGGCGGGTGAAGTGGATGATCGTTTCTGGCAGTGGCGGTGGGCGCGGTCATCTGGTGGTCTTCCGGTTCTGAAGGGCTGCCGCGGTGAAGCGCGTCATTTCTCGGCCGCGGTGGGGGCTCGGGGAAGGCGTAGCTGGAAGCATGCTCCGAGGGTCCGGGGGGTGAGGGTGAGGGTGCCTCGGTGGCGGTGGGCCAGGTCGCGGGCGATGGCGAGGCCCAGGCCGGTGCCGCCGTGGTCCCGGGAGCGGGCGTCGTCGAGCCGGACGAAGCGTTCGAAGATGCGCTCGGCGTCGTCGGTGGGCACGCCTGGGCCGTCGTCGTGCACGGTGAGGACGATCCAGTCGTCCTGGTTTCGGATGGTGATCTGGATGCGGTGTGCGGCGTGGCGGGCAGCGTTGTCGATGAGGTTGCGCAGCAGTCGTTCGTATTCGTCGGGGTTTCCGCGTGCGTGCGCGGGGGCGGTGCTGTCGCAGGTGAGGGTCAACGGCCTTTCGGTGAGGGGGTATTGCTCGGTCAGCCGGCAGGCGATGGCTGTCAGGTCGACGGTGTCGGGGCCGGCTGTGGGGGCGCGGGTGTCGAGGCGGGCGAGGAGCAGCAGGTCTTCGGCGAGGGCCTGGAGGCGGCGGGTCTGTCGTGCGGCGGTGGTGGCCGCGGCGGGCCAGTCGGTGCGTTCCGGGTAGGCGAGCGCGACTTCCAGGCTGGCCAGCAGTGTGGTGAGGGGGCTGCGTAGTTCGTGGGCGGCGTCGGCGACGAAGCGGCGTTGCTGGGCTGCGGCGTCGTCGAGGCGCTGGAGGGTGCTGTTGATGGTGGTGGCCAGGGCGGTGACCTCGTGTCCCGCGGCGGGGACGGTGACGCGTTCGCGAGGGTCGCTCGCGGTGACCGAGGCGGTGAGGACACGGATGGCTTCGACCGGCCGCAACGCGATGCGGACGGCGAAGTAGACGGCGGCGGCGATCAGTACGAGGCCGACGAGCCCGGCCCGCAGCAGCAGGCGGTCGGTGGTCTCGGTGATTGCCTCGGCTGTGTGCGGAAGCACCACCACATAGACCCGCAGGTTGGCGTCGGAGGCGACGCCCAGAGCGGCGACTTTGTCATTGCTCAGTTGATCGGCCCGGATATCGGATGTTATGACCTGATTGGTCCCGCCGGCTACAGAGAATTTGTCACTAGGGTCGTAGTCGGGGTTCTCAGGTAGGCGGACGGTAGTAATGAGCTCGACCCTCAAGGCTTTCGGCGGGGCGGGCATCACGTGGTGGGTGCCGGGAGCGAAGTCGTCCATACCTCCGCCGTAGGCGACAGCGGTGCGCCGGCCGGTCGCGACGACCTCGTACGGCACAGTGCTTGTGGAGTCGGGAATGACACCCTGTTCCAACTTGTCGCAGAGAGACCAGAGTTGTTCCTTGGCTTGATCTTCGGCGATCTGCGTGCTCTGGTGGTAGACGTCATGGTGGACCCACCAGCCGATGCCGGCCAGGATGACGGCGGCGGTCGAGGCAGCGGCCAGGGCCGCGACGGCCCGTACCGAACGCGGCCACCAGCGGCGTCGCGGCTCAGTCGCGTTCACGGTCGTCCACCAGCCGGTAGCCGGTACCCCGTACGGTCTGCAGGGACCGTCGGCCGAACGCGGAGTCCACCTTCTTGCGCAGTGCGCTGACGCGCGCCTCCACCAGGTTGGGGTCCAGGGCTTCGTCGGGCCACGCGTGATAGAGCAGATCCGATTTGGAGACCGCCTGGCCCGCCCGGCGGGCCAGCAGCTCCAGCACCGCGAACTCCCTGGGCGTGAGTTCCACCCGGGCTCCGGCCCGGCGGCAGACCCGGCCGGCGACATCCAACGAGAGGTCGCCCACGGCAAGGACGGGCGGGGCGACCGTGGCGGCCCGTCTGGCCAGGGCCCGCAGCCGTGCGACGAGCACCACGTAGGAGAAGGGTTTGGCCAGGTAGTCGTCGGCGCCCGTGTCCAGGGCCTCCGCCTGATCCCACTCCCCGTCCTTGGCGGTGAGTACCAGGACGGGGGTCGCGTTGCCCTCCCGGCGCAGCTGGGCGCAGACCTTGTAGCCGTTGAGCCCGGGCAGCATCAAGTCCAGTACGACAAGGGCGTATTCGCCGGTCCGGGCCATCCACAGTCCCTGCCGGCCGTCATGGGCGAGGTCGACGCTGTAGCCCTCGGCGGTCAGACCGGTGTGCAGGGTGTGGGCAAGGTCCACCTCGTCTTCGACCACCAGGATGCGCATGGGGTGCAGCCTCGCACAGCGCCGGCCCGCCTTCCTGATCGGCCGGTCAGGTTGGGTCAGCATCCGGTCAACGAGGTCCGGGCACGCTGGCGGAGCTTCTTCGCCACTGCTGAAAGGCCCTGTCGCCGATGTCCGTTGATGAACGTGCCCCCGTCGCGGCCCAGACGGTTTCCCCTCCCGAGCCCGCCCACCGACGATCACCGGGCCCGGCCAAGGCCCTTGTCGTCATCGCGCCCTTGGCGCTGACCATCGCTCTGGGGCTCTGGGGTATCCGCAGGAAGAACACCATGTGGGGGGACGAGTCCGTCACCTATCAGCTCGCGCACCGCGATCTTTCGCAGATATGGCTCACCGTCCAGCATATTGATCTGGTCCATGCCCTCCACTACGCCGTGATGCACGAGATCTTCGGTCTCTTCGGCGGAGGGCTGCTGACGTTGCGGCTGCCGTCCGTGCTGGCAATGTCCGTGGCGGCGAGCGGAGTCGGGCTTCTGGCACTACGCCTGGCGGGACCCCGTGCCGGGCTGCTGGCCGGGCTGGTGTTTCCGCTCCTTCCCCAGGTACAGAAGTTCGCGCAGGAAGGCCGCTCGTATGCCATGGTCTGTGCCCTGGTCACCTGGGCCACCTATGCGCTCGTGGTCAGCGTCCCGCATCGCGCCCGGTGGCGGTGGGCGGTCTATGGCTCCACCATGCTGCTGGCCTGTCTGCTCCATGAGTTCGCGGTCCTCGTCCTGGTTGCACACGGCGTCACACTGATCGTCTCCCGTGCTCCACGACCGGTGCTGAGGGCGTGGAGTGTGGCTGCCACGGCCGTTGTGGCCGGGTTGTTGCCGCTGGCGATCTGCAGTGCGGGGCAGTCGGAGCAGGTGTCCTGGATCGGCGGACCGGTGCGGCCTGGTTATTTCCTGGTGGTGGCGGTCGTGGGCGTGGTGTGTGCCCTAGCACCTCTGAGGGTGAGGGGGCCCGTGCGGCTCTCCGTGCTGGCTGTGCCGATTCTTGTGCTTCCGGGCCTTCTGCTGCTGATCGCCTCACTGGTCAAGCCCCTTTTCGTCGACCGGTATGTGGTCTACAGCAATATCGGAATCGCCTTGCTGCTGGGCGCCTGGATGGATTACTTCCTCCGGCGGCAGCGGTTTTCCCGCTACGCGTGGATCGCGGCGGTTGCCGTAGTGGCCGCGCTCGTCCAGCCGAGCCTTTCACTGAGGACGCCCCAGAGCCGGAGCAATGACGTCACCGCCATCGGCGCCGCCGTACGCAAGGAAGGCCGTCCCGGTGACGGGCTGCTCTATCTCTCCGGCCAGCACCGGATCTTGACTGCGGCCAACCCCGAGGACACCCGTTTCCTGACAGATCTCGCCCTGGCACAGGACCCCGTTTCATCGAACACACTTGCAGGTACCGAGCTTCCCGCCCAGGAAATTGCGGTACGCATGCTGGAATTCGACCGGATCGTCGTGGTCCGCGCGGTGGGTGTGCACTCGTCGACCAACCCGCAGGAGGAAGCGAAAACAAGCACCCTGCGGCGCTACTTCCGCGAGTACGGAACAACCCACGTCAACGGGGCGCGAGTCACCGTCTATGTCCGAGACCACGACCCGTCTCCGAAGGCCGGTCCTGGATCCAACAGCCCGGGTGCGAGCGGTGGGGTGATGAGGTGACGGCGGTGGTGCCGGCCCGGCCGGCACCACCGCCGTCATGCTGTCTCGCCCCGGAAGCCACGGACCTCGGCTTGCCGGTCGCTGCTGCCGCGGGCGGCTGCGGCTGTTCTGTGCCGCTGCCCAACTCATCGCAACCGCATGCCAACGGCGCCTGCGATGTGCCCGCCACTGGCCTGGACGGCAATCGAAGCTGACGACCGAACACGAAAGGCCGAGGGCAGAGCGAAGGTCAGGTAGCGATTTGGGCAGTGCCAGCCATGCTGGTGCTCTCGGGGATCGTGGCGATCACGTCGATTTCCACTGCTGCGTCCAGGGCCAGGTCAGTGACGCCGACCGTGGCGCGGCTAGGCAACGGGCCACCAAACCACGTCTGGCTATATCGCATTGAGACCTGTACAGCCTGAATTTGTCCTGGTCAGCGGGGCGGCGTACTCGTGTTGCGATGGCGGTGAAGGAACCGTGCGTTGCAACCTGGCTGCTCCGGAGCTCGGCAACGTGGGTGGCTGGCGGCCTGGACCGTGGTGGTCGCGACGGCATTGCTCGTGAGGGGGCGGGACAGCGGTGTCTGGTGGAGGCGGGGTTGCTGTTCGCGAGGAGCGCGATGACGTCAGTGGGTGTGCGGAACCTGGATGATCGCAGATTCCAGCAAGTGGTTGTGGCCGGCACATTCCCAACGGGCCCTGGAGTCTCAGGCGTTCAGGCGTTCGGCCAGCTCCGTCAACGAGGCCACCGACACGTCGGCCTCCGGGTCGCTGCACGGTGGCGGGACAGCCGGCTGCGAGCCGTACTCCTGCGGACGGTGTACGTAGGCGGTGCGCAGACCGCACGCCCGGGCCGCGGCGAGGTCGTCGACGTGCGCGGCGACCATCATGACCTGTTCCGGCGGGAGTCCGAGCAGTCGCGCGGCGCCCAGGTAGGCCTCAGGGTCGCCCTTGTAGTGTCCGAAGAGCTCTGCGGACAGCACGGTGTCCCAGGGCAGTCCGCCGTGCTTGGCCGTGTTCACGAGCAGTGCGACGTGGCCGTTGGACAGGGACGCAATGACGAACCGCTTCTTCAGCCGCTCCAGCCCGGGCACTGAGTCGGGCCAGGGGTCCAGCCGGTGCCAGGCCAGCACGAGCTCGGCGCGCACACTCTCGGGCGTATCCGGCACCCCGTACTCGGCGAGCAACTCGTCCAGCGACGCCCGGTGCAACTCGTCCAGGTTCGTCCAGGGCAGCTCGCCACGCCGCACCTGGTCCAGTGCGGGGATGTACTGGCTGCGCCATGCGTCGGCGAACACCTCGGCGTCCACGTCGGGTATCACCCGACGGATGTCACGTGCGACGCCGGAGCGCCAGTCCACGACCGTCCCGAACACATCAAATACAAGCGCTCGAATCATCATATGGCGATCGTAATGCCTTGCGGGGCGTTGAGTCTTTCCAGTGTGGCCACTGATCGGATGACGGGGTCAGGACGCGCAACGCACGAGGCTCCCGTGCCGTCGGGGGAGGTATTCGAAACTCAACCCACTGGCGCAGGAGTCGCGTTGGTTCCCTGTCCTGCCGCACTCGACCTGCCTCACTCGGGTCGCGTGGGTCCTGCTCATCGTCACCGTGAGGGTGGCCGACGGTGCAAACTCCCGCCGCACCAGTGTGCGCTCGTCGGCCTGGTGTACCTGCGCCGGTACGACGCCTTCGCCCAGTTCGCCGTCGGCTGCCGGCCTGTCGAGCGATGTCCGTGAGGTGACTGGTGAAGCGGCCCGCCGAAGAAGAATGGCACGGTCGTGATGTGCAACAGAACGCACCTCATGTGGCGAAGCGAGGCCTCAAGATCAACTCGCTGGGCCCTCTGCCGCTGACTGGCTGCCGTCTTCGTGTGCCAGCGACGCGAGGATTTCCTTGCGGCAGACGTTGAGGATCTCGTCCGCCAGCGGAGAGCCGTCCGGGCATGCCCGCGACAGCATGATCGCGCCGACCGAGTGGGCCAGCACGTCGATCACCGTGGCGCGGGCTGTGCGCCGGTCCGCGTCCGGCGACGCGTCCCCTCCGGCCTGAAGGGCGGTCGTCAGGCTCTCTATGCCGACTGCGAACTCCGTCTTGATGTCCTCGGGTTGACGCGCGGCGTCGCCGCTGAGGGCCGCGATGGTGCAGCCCTCACCGCGCCCGTCGCGATGTTCCCGGGAGACGTAGTGCTCGACGAACTCGGCGATGTCCAGGGCTTCTGTCAGTGACGCAGTCCGTGAAAGCCCGTTCGCGGATGCCTCGGCCATCAGGTCGGCCTTGGAGCGGAAGTGCTTGTAGAACCCGCCGTGGGTGAACCCGGCCTCCGCCATCAAGTCCGCCACGCCGACTCCGTCGTAGCCGCGCTCACGGAACAGTCTGGAGGCTGTCGCAACGATGTGGGCACGGTTCTGCTCTGCCTGCGCCTTGGTGACCCGCATGTCCAGCCCGCCCTTTCCATCGACGTCCGGCTCTGTTCAGCATACATAGATGTTGACCGACATCAAAGCGGTTGACTTTTTAGATGACGATCGTCATCGTATTGCTCACCCCTCCAGAAAGGCTCAGGCCATGAGTGACACGCATGTGACCGCACCGACTCAGTACATCGAGGTCGACGGCGACCGATTCGCCTACCGACGCTGGGGCAAGCCCTCCGGCGTCCCGATCTTCCTGGTCCAGCACTTCCGCGGGGGAATGGACAACTGGGACCCCCTGCTCACCGACGGCCTGGCCGAAGGCCGTGAGGTCATCCTGTTCAACGGGCGCGGCATCGCCTCGTCATCCGGCACGCCGCGCAACCGGATGGAGGACATGGCCGACGACATCGCCGCGGTCATCCGGGCGCTGGGGCTGGAGCAGGTCGATCTGCTCGGCTTCTCGATCGGCGGTTACCAGGTGGAGGAGGTCACGCTGCGCCACCCCCAGCTGGTGCGCAAGCTCCTCCTGCTCGGCACCGGCCTCCGGGGCGGGGACCCGACGAGTGACCCCAAGGTGCCTGACTACGCTCTGAATCCCGTCCCCACCCTGGAGGACTTCCTCTTCCTGTTCTTCGGCCGCTCGGAAGCCGCGGTCGAAGCGGGCCGGGCCTTCTGGGAGCGACGTCACCAGCGGGCCGACCAGGACACGCCGAGCTCGCCCGCAGTCGCACAGGCGCAGTTCGAAGCGGCCATTGCCTATGCGGAACCGCTGCCGGGCGAGAATCCCTACGCCTACCTGAACGCGATCACCCAGCCGACGCTGGTCCTCAACGGCGAGAACGACGTGATGATCGCCTCGATCAACTCCTGGCACCTCGCCCAGAACATCCCCAACGCGCAGCTGCTGATCTACCCCGACGCCGGGCATGGAGCACAGTTCCAGTACCCCGAGCGGTTCCTGAAGCACGCCCTTCAGTTCCTCGACGAGTAACCTCGACGGCACACGTGCCACTCCTGCATGCCGTGACGGTTCGCCACCCGACCTGGCGAACCGTCACGGCTGTCCGGGCTGATCCAGGGCAGGGCTCCGGCTTCGCCGTCGCACCGGATGGGTGCCGCGCTCCACGGCTTTTGTCGTGATGGTGTGGTTCGCGGGTACAGGAGGCCGTCGGCCGGCCGGAGGGGCCGGCCGCGGATACACGGCTTCCGCAGCCGGGCAATGCTGGTGAGGCGGGTATCGGCATCCAGGCGAGCAAGACCCAGGACGATCTGGACGGTCACCGTCCAGATCTCGTTCCGTGCGGCGCCGTGCGGAGACAGATCGCGCAGCACGGCGGGCGCGACGGCGGCCAGCAGGGCGGCCGCGGCGAGGGCCGCGCGGGCCCATGGCGTGGCGGCCCGGATGCGGTCCTCGGCCCCCGCCCACTCGAGTGTCGCGGTTGCGGCTTCCGCGATCGGAACGTGTCCGGCCGGTGCCCTGATCAACAACTGCAACGCGTAGTCGGCTCACGGAGTTCGTGCCGACCCCGGCGCGGCGACAGCCTCGCTGAGCGTGGACTCCGCCGGGCGGTTGGCCAGCGCTTGGCCGGGGGAGCGAGGCAGCCTGCTGTAGTGGGACTGAGGTTCCTCGCAGGGCATGCATCGCCTCTCCACGAGGAGACTGGGCGATGCGCGCGAGCAGCGCGGCGCTGGACAGAAGCCCGGTTCACTATGCGCCATGGACGTGGAGATGCCAGTGCGTATTTCCGGCGGCGTCAGGAGCTGCCCGGAGACGTCCAAGGCCACACCGCTGTTCTGCTCCGTACCCGCACTGTCTGGTTCAGGACTCGAGGAACCCGAGCGCCCTGGTCACGAATTCTTCGTGGTACTGGAAGATTCCGCCGTGTCCGGCGTCCGGGTAGAGGGGGACGAGTTCACTCCGGGGCAGGCGGGCGGCCAGGTCGAGTGTGTTGGGGCTGGGCACCATCCGGTCGTTCTCACCGTTTGCCACCAGGACCGGCTGGCGAATCTCCGACAGGTCCGACGGCGCCTGGCGGCCCCATCGTTTGATGGCCTTCAGCTGGGCGCGGAACGCCGGCAGCGAGATGTCCTTGTCCCGGTCGTGGGTGCGCTCCTTCAGCCGTTCCAGGAGGGCACGTCCGGCTTGTCGGCCGCCTGCGGTGTCGGTGAAGAAGAGGGAGAGCTTGGGATCCTGGCGGGTCAGGGTGCCCTTGAGGGTGGCCTGGATGGTGAGCGCCGGGACCTTGTCGATGCCGGGGCCCCCGGCGGGGCCCGTGCCCGCGAGGATGACCTTGCGGACGAGACGCGGCTCTTCTGCTGCGACGACCTGCGCGACGAAGCCGCCCATCGACAGACCGAGCAGATCGACCTGGTCGAACCCGAGGGCCCGGATGAACAGCACCGCGTCGCGGGCCATCGCCTCGATCGTGTCCGGCGTGGAGCCGCTCGATCCGCCGACCCCGCGGTTGTCGAAGGCGATGACCCGGCGTCGCGCGGCGAGTCCGTCGACGACGCGCGGGTCCCAGTTGTCCAGGACCCCGGCCAGGTGAACCAGGAGGATCAGCGGCACGCCGTCCTCGGGTCCGAGCTCCCGGTAGGCGAAGTTCTCGCCGTGAACGGACACGGAGCGGGTGGGCGCGTTCTGGTACGACGAGGTCGAGGGGGAGGGGGAATTCCGCGGGGCGTTCATGGACGGGTCCTTCTGCAGCGGGTTTGAGGGCACTTCTCGCCGCGGCAGGCGGCGTCGTTTGGGCGCTCGTGGGGGACCTTCATCGGTCGGCAGGACTGTTTCCTCACGTCATCTTGACGACGACCTTGCCGGCCTTCGCGCGCCCTGCTTCGGCGTACGCCAGTGCTTCTCGGGCCGACTCGAACGGGAACACGGTGTCGACGACGGGGCGGATCTTGCCTGCCTCGATGAGCGGGGTGAGCTCGCGCAGTTGGTCGCCACTGGCCTTCATGAACAGGAACGAGTACGACACGTTGCGGCGCCGGGCGCTACGTCGGATCCGGAAACTCAGCGCGGACATCGCCAGCCGGATGACCGGATTCGCTCCCAGCTCCCTGGCGAAAGCGGCGTCGGGCGGGCCCGCGACGCTGATGACCTGTCCGCCGGGCTTGAGTACGTCCAGGGACTTCTGGAGCGTCTTGCCGCCGAGCGAGTCCAGGACGACGTCGTAGTCGTGCAGGACCGTCTCGAACGCCTGCTTCTTGTAGTCGACGACGACGTCCGCGCCCAGGCGCTTCACCAGGTCGACGTTGGCCGTGCTCGTGGTGGTCGCCACGTGTGCGCCCAACTGCTTCGCCAACTGGATGGCGATGGTGCCCAGGCCGCCGGAGCCCGCGTGGACGAGGACCTTCTGGCCCGGCTGAATGCGCGCCCGCTCGACCAGCACCTGCCATGAGGTCAGGGCGACCAGGGGCAGGGACGCCGCCTCCTCCATGGTCAGCGCGGCCGGCTTGAGCGCCACGTCGTCCTGGTGCACCGCGATGAGTTCTGCGAACGTGCCGATCCGGTTCTTGTCGGGCCGCGCGAAGACCTCGTCGCCCACCGCGAAGCGTGTGACCGCCGCGCCCACTTCGACCACGATTCCGGCCAGGTCGTTGCCCAGGACGAACGGGACCCGGTACGGCAGGATCGCCTTCATTTCCCCGTCCCGGATCATGCGGTCGAGCGGGTTGATGCTCGCGGCCTGGATCAGGACGAGCACGTCGTCCGCGCCCACCTCCGGGTCCGGCACCTCGCCGGCGTGCACGCCGGTCTTGTCGCCGTAGCGCTCGACCGTGAAGGCCCTCATCGTCGTCTCCATGTCTCGTCCGCAGGCGGACGGGGGTGCTGTTGATCCCGGGCTTCCCCGGCTATTGGGCAGAGACTCGTGCCGATATGCCGGGTTTTTTAAATTATGATCGTAATGTTATGTGGTGGGTCGACGGACCGCAAGTGGGTCCGCTGCTCCCGGGGCTGCCGCGGCGTGACGCCCAGGTGCAGCCGGGCGGCCTGCGGTGCGGACGCGCGCGTGCTGCGGGTGCCTCAGGCGGAGGTCCTGGCGCGCTCGTGCTCGATGCCCAGCAGTGCGAGGGCGTTGTGGATGCCCTGTTCGAGGAGTTCGTCGGCGAGACGGCTGTCGGCGAGGGCTCGGGAGAGTTGCAGGGTCCCGGCCATCATGGCGTAGGCGCTGAGTGCCTTGGTGCGGACGGAGGGCGGATCGTCGGGTGCCAGGCGGGCGGCGATGCCGTCGATGACGACGAGTACGCCGTCGGTGTATGCCTGCTTGGTGGGGTCTTTGCAGCGCCGGATTTCGTCGAGCAGGGCGGCGGAGGGGCAGCCGTCGTCGGAGCTGTCGCGGTGCTGGGCGGACAGGTACCACCGCACGATCTGCTCGAGTCCGGCGCGGCCGGGTGCCGCCTGGGCGACGATGTTCGCGTTCTGTGCCTGTAGCTGGTCGGCGACCGCGGTGGCCACGAGGTCGTCCTTCGATGTGAAGTGGGTGTAGAAGGCGCCGTTGGTCAGCCCTGCGTCCTTCATGAGCGCCGAGATGCCCGAGCCGTCGATGCCGTCCCGCTTGAACCGGCGCCCGGCCGCCTCGATGATCCGCTGCCTGGTCGCCTGCTTGTGCTCTGTCCCGTATCGCACCGCACGCTCCTTCGTTCCTCGGAGGGGTCGCTCGTTCTCGACGGTCTCCCTCATTGCATTGTATGGTGAACGTAATTTAATGATCCCGGGATGTCGGTGCCTGTCCGGCCCGCGGCGAGGCGTCGTGTCGGGCGGCCTCGCGCCCCCTCGTCACGGGGCGTCTCGCTGTCGGCTCGGGGTCGGTCGGGGTGTGCCGCGGAGTGTGGTCGGCCGCGAGGGCCTGCTTGCAGCCCACCGCCTCCTGTTCATAGTATTATGAGCGTAATCTGATCTCTGCTCCGGAGGTACCCCCTTGCGCTTGGCGAGGCGGATCCGGGGTGATCGAAATGGGCCGGAAGACCTGGATGTCACCCGTCGCGGCGGCTGATCCACCTCGGGCGAGCTCTATGCAACCGGGGGCGCCTAGGTCACCGACGTGGTCGAGCGGGTGATCGACCCGTTCGGGCGGATCCATGGCCTGGTCGACAAGCCGGCTCAGTACATCGGGTGCCGGCGAAGGGAACTCCGTCCCGCCATCCAGCACGTTTTCGGTGTGCCGCGCGGGCGGACCCGTGAGATGTCGCGCACACCCGTCAACAGGAGAAGGGCATCATGAGCACGTATCTGGCAGACAAGGCCGAGAACCTCACCGTGGAGGGCCCCTCCGCGACGTTCACCTACCGGCGGATGGGTCGGCAGGGCGGCGTCCCGCTGGTCCTGCTGAACCGCTTCCGCGGGACCATCGACTGGTGGGACCCGGAGTTCCTGGACTACCTGGCCGCCGACCACGACGTGATCGTGTTCGACAACGTCGGCGTCGGCTACACCGACGGCGAGCCGCGCGACTCCCTCGAAGGATTCGCCCAGGGCGCCGTCGAGTTCATCGACGCCCTCGGCCTCGCACAGGCCGACCTCCTCGGCTGGTCCCTCGGCGGGATCGTCGCCCAGCGGGTGGCCGTGCGCCGCCCCGAGCTGGTGCGCAAGCTCGTCGTGGCGGGCAGCGGACCGGCCGGCTGGGTGCCCGACGCACCGCCCTTCAGCGAGAAGGTCCTGGGCATCATGGCCAAGCCCGATGCCGACCTGGAGGACATGCTCTACCTCTTCTACCCCGAGACGGAGAGTGCCCGCGCCGCCGGCCGCGAGCACTTCGACCACGTCTCCACCCGGCTCGCCGCCGGCGGCCCCGCGGTCTCCGAGACGGCCGCCCAGGGCATGCTCACCGCGGCGGCCACCCTGCTGGCGGCACCCTTCGACGAGGTGGTGGCGGAACTGGAGGCCATCAAGCAGCCCGTGCTCTACGCCAACGGCCTGCACGACGTGATGATCCCCGCCCACAACTCCTACGTCGCGGTCCAGCACCTCGCCGACGCCACCCTCGTCCTTTACACCGGTGCCGGCCACGCCTTCCTTTTCCAGCACGCCAGGGCCTTCACCAAGCAGGTGACCGACTTCCTCGCCGCCTGACCGCACCGGCCCCACCACCGGCCCCGAACCATGCGGGGGCGGCGGTGGGGCCGGCTTGGCCAGGCGGTCCACCAGCACCCAGTTCACCCGCGTCAGCTCCCGTGCCACGCAGTCGTGCGACGCTGTGCTGTCTGAGATCAAGCCCCTCTTCTGATTGATACGTGCTGGTCGAAGGCACTATGAGGAGTGGACGGCCTGCTCGGGTCGACGGCAGCCCCGAGAGCGGCGATCACCAGGTCCGCGAGCACAGATGCTGCGGCCGTGCGCTGCCCCGTTCAGTGATGACCGTTGGGCGATGTCGGCTGTCCGGTGGGGCGCTCTGGTCGCCATGTCGTCGTCGTGCCGGTCGCGAGGGTGGTCACGCCGCCATCGGGCCACTCGATCCGCGCTGTTGCCCCGGTGGGCACCGTCGTGTGCACCTCGATTCCCGAGGCGTGCAGCTCCCAGCGGATCGCCACGCGACCGTACGGCGACTCGTGGGCCGCGCCCGCCCAGCTGATGCCGCCGCCCGGTCGTGGGCGGAAGACGATGTCGCGGTAACCGGGTGAGACAGAGGTCAGTCCGGCGACCGTGGTGTGCAGCCACTGGGCGATAGCGCCGAGGGCGTAGTGGTTGAAGGAGGTCATCTCGCCCGGGTTGACGGTGCCGTCGGGCAGCATGCTGTCCCAGCGTTCCCAGATGGTGGTGGCGTCGTGCTTCAGGGCGTACAGCCAGGAGGGGCACTCCTGTTGGAGGAGCAGGGTGTAGGCGGTGTCGACGTGGTGGGTGGCGCTCAGCGCGGGTGCCAGGAGCGGTGTGCCGATGAAGCCGGTCTGGATGGTGTGCCCGCCTGCGGCGACCAGTTCGGCCAGGCGGTCTCCCGCGATGGTCCGGGCAGTCGGGTCGGGAAGCAGGTCGAACTGGAGGGCGACGGCGTAGGCGGTCTGGGTGTCGCTGGTCATCAGGCCGGAAGGCAGCACGTAGGCGTCGAGAAAAGCCTGGCGCACCCGGTGTGCGAGCTTCTCGTAGTGGCGACGGTCCTCGTCGAGCCCGAGGACGCCCGCGATCAACGCCGTGTGCCGTGCCGACCAGGCGTAGTAGGCGGTGGCGATGAGGTGGCGGTCGGTGCGGCCTGCTCCCGGATCCTCCGGGGGTGCAGACGGGTCGAGCCAGTCCCCGAGCTGGTAGCCGTGGTTCCACAAACCCGAGGGGTCCGCGAGTTCGGTGATGAGGTCGACCCAGCGGCGTGCGCTGTCGTACTGGGCGGCCAGCAGTCCGGTGTCGCCGGAGCCCTGGTAGAGCGCCCACGGGGTCAGCGTCACGACGTCGCCCCAGCCGGCGCCGGGTCGGGCCGGCGTCCACTGCGGGCCGCCGGGGATGGCGGGGACGTACCAGGGCACGGTGCCGTCGTCGTGCTGCTCGACGGCGACGTCGCGCAGCCAGGACGCGAGCATGCCGTGGCAGTCGTAGAGGAAGGCGGCGGTGGGCGCGAAGACCTGGATGTCGCCGGTCCAGCCGAGCCGCTCGTCTCGCTGCGGGCAGTCGGTGGGCAGGTCGACGAAGTTGCCGCGCAGGCTCCACACCACGTTCTCGTGCAGCCGGTTCACCTGCTCGTTGGAGCACTCGAACCAGCCGGTCCTGGCCATGTCGGTGTGGTGGACGCGGGCGGTGATGTCGCGGTGGGGGTCGCCGCCGCGCCAGCCGGTGATCTCGGCGTAGCGGAAGCCGTGGAGGGTGAAGCGCGGTTCCCAGGTCTCGCGGCCCTCGCCGCGCAGGACGTACCGGTCGGTGGAGATGGCGTCGCGCAGGGGGCGGACGCACAGCTCTCCGTCCTGGAGCACCTCGGCGTGCCGGATGACGACCGTGTGTCCGGCCGGGCCGGTCACGGTGATCCGGATTCTGCCGACGAGGTTCTGTCCCAAGTCCACCAGAAGACGGTCGGCGTCGAGGGCGGTCACCCGGACTGGGGTGATCTCCTCGGTGCAGCGCACCGGTGGCCCGGTGGGGGCGACCAGCGTCGCCGGATCGCGTGTGACGATGTCGACCGGTGACCAGTCGCTGTCGTCGAATCCGGGAGTGGACCAGCCTGGCCGTTCGTCACGGGCGTCGTGGGTCTCGCCGTCGAGCAGGCCGGAGGAGACGATCGGCCCGTGGGCGGCTCGCCAGGAGGTGTCGGTGCCGATGGTGGTGCGCTTTCCGTCGCGGTGGACGATCTCGAGTTGGGCGATGAGGGCGAGGCGGTCGCCGTAGAGGTCGGAGTGGCCGCCGTTGAAGCCCAGACGTCCGCGGTACCAGCCGTCCGCCAGCCATGCACCGATGGTGTTGTCGCCGGCGCGCAGGTGTTCCGTGACGTCGTGGGTCTGGTAGCGCAGCCGGTGGTCGTAGCTGGTCCAGCCGGGCGCGAGGGCGTGGTCGCCGACCCGCCGGCCGTTGATCTCGATCTCGTACAGCCCGTGGGCGGTGACGTACAGGCGTGCGCGCTCCACTTCCGCGCCGACGGGGAACTCCCTGCGCAGCAACGGTGGGCGCCGGTCGGTGTCCGGCCACTGCGGCGAGATCGCGTGCGATGTCCAGTCCGCCGGCTCGAGCAGTCCCGTTTCCAGGCGCAGGGCCGGGCTCCAGTCGCCGGCCGTGCTGTCGGCGCCGCGGACCCGGACGCGTATCCCGGCGTGTTCCCGCGATTCAAGTGGCCTGGTGAGCGGCCAGTCGACGAGCACGGAGTCCGCGGAGGCCACCCAGTCGGTGCGGTGCGTCCCGTCGGCCCGCGTGATCTCGATCTGGTACGCCTGCTGCGTCCAGCCGGGCGGTGCGGTCGTCTTCCAGGAGATCCGGGGCGCCGGCTCACCGATGCCGAACGGCTCCCGGTGATGTTCCGCGGTCGGCGCGGCCACCACTGGTATCGGCTGGTGGCTCATCCCTTCACCGCCCCGGCGGTCAGGCCCTTGATGATGCGCTGGTTGATCAGCAGGTACAGCACCAGGGCGCCGACCACGTTGATGCTGATCGCGGCGAACAGCGGTCCATAGGCCGTCTCCCCGTACTGGCCGGTGAAGTTGAGCAGCCCCACTTGGATGGTGCGCAGGTCGTCGTTCGTGGTGAAAGTCAGTGAGATGAGCAGGTCGTTCCAGATGAAGAAGAACTGCACCAGCCCCACGGTGAAGACGGCGTTGCGGACCATGGGGAAGGCGATCCGCCAGAAAGCCGTGAGGATGCTTGCCCCGTCGAGCGTGGCCGCCTCGAACACCTCGCGCGGGATCGAGCGGAAGAAAGTGGCCATCATGAAGACGGTCAGCGGGAGACCGGCGGCGGTGTAGGTGATGATCAGCGGTGCCAGGGTTCCGGAGAGCCCGGTCTGGAAGTACACCCGGAACAGCGGCAGCAGGATCATCTGGCTGGGCACCATGATGCCGACGAGGAAGACGAGCAGGACCTGGTGGCGTCCGCGCCAGACCATCACCTCGAGGGCGAAGCCCGCCGCGACGCCGAGCAGGATGATGAGGGCGAGCGAGGGCACGGTGGCCAGGAGGCTGTTGCGGATGTACAGGGCGACGTGCCCGGTCGTCCACGCCTCGGCGTAGTTGTGCAAGCCCCAGCTCTTGGGAAGCGACCAGGCGGGGTCGTTGACGAACTCGGACTGGGTCTTGAAGGAGCTCAGCAGCAGCCACAGCAGCGGCGCCACCTCGATCACCAGCAGCAGGGCGACGAGTGCGTTCCGTACCAGACGCCGGGCTTGCCGGCTCGTCCGGAGTGCGGCCGTCGGTGGGTGGGTGAGGAGTTTCCGCGGCGGTGCCGTCAGGGTGTCGGTCATGGGAGGTCAGCCCTTGGTCGGGTCGCGTCGCGAGAAACGGAAGATGATGAGGGAGACGCCCAGGCAGACGACGGTGAGCAGCGACGCGATGGTGCTGCCGTAGCCGTAGTCGCCGTAGGAGAACGCGGTGCGGAACATGTACAGCGTCAGGGGCGTGGTGTCGCTGCCCGGCCCGCCGTTGGTCAGGGCCAGGACCGAGTCGAACACCTTGAGCGTGCCGTTGATGCTGAACACGGCCGACGACAACACCACCGGCCAGGACAGCGGCAGGACGATGTGCCGGATCAGCCGCCATCCCGTGGCGCCGTCCATCCGCGCCGACTCGATCGTCTCCTCGGGGATGTCGAGCAGCCCCGCGTAGATGAGCACGCCGTAGAAGCCCATCGAGCGCCACACGTCCATCACGACCAGGACGAGGAAGGCTCCGCCGCCGCTGGCGAACCAGTCGCTGTGGTGGATGCCCAGCGCTTCGATGGCGGTGTTGGCCAGGCCGTTCTGCGGCGCGACAGCGAAGAGCTTCTGGAACATCAGGGCCACGGCAACCGTCGGAAGGATCACCGGGAAGAACACCAGCGTGCGGATGAGCGCGGACGACTTGCGCAGCACGAACACGTAGAGCAGGGCGAGCAGGTACCCGCAGAGCACCTGCCCGACGCTGACGACGACCCCGTACTTGAAGGTGAACCACAGCGCCGAATGCGCCTGCGGATCGTGCCACAGCTTCTCGAAGTTGCCGAACCCGTCGAAGGAGAAGCCCTCGATGACGTTGCCCTTGAAGAAGGTGTACCCCAGGGACCAGCCCATCGGCACCAGCATCACCAGTGTGTACACGAGGAGCGCCGGCCCCAACAGGATGGCGAGGGCGCGGCGGTCGCCCAGAACTGAACGCATGTCGGCTCTTTCGAGAAGGGGTTGGGAACGGTTCGCGGGTGGCGGCGGACGGGTCAGCCGTTGTCCAGATCCGCCTGGATCTTCTTCATGAAGTCCTGCGCGGAGAGGGACCCGGTGACCAGCGGCGCGGCGTTCGTCTGGCTGGTCTCGGTCGCCTTCGTGTTGAACAGCGCCTCGAACCACAGGGTGCTGGTCGTGGTCTTGGAGATGGTGTCCTGCACCTGCTGCGTGAGCGGCGGCAGCGTGCCGGTGTCGCCCTTGGGCTTGAACCCGGAGATCGTGCCCTGGTCCTTCAGCGAGGCGGCGCCGTAGTTCTTCGCGGTGCAGGAGAGCCAGTCGCCGACCTTGGAGTCGTACGACTTCGCGGAGACGGCGACCGGGAGGCCGACGTTGGCCGGGATCTGGTCCGCGGACCCCTTGCCTCCGGACACGGTCGGGAACGGCATGAAACCGATGTTGTCCGCGCCGACCTTGTTCTTGGTCTTGTCGTTGAAGTCGCCCAGCGCCCAGCTGCCCATGTAGAACATCGCGGCCTTGCCGGTGAGGAACTGCTGTACCCCGGTGTCGTAGTCGATCGATCCGACGCCCTTGCCGAAGTAGCCGGCCTTGCCCAGGTCGGCGATGGCCTGCGCGGCCTTGACGTACGCGGGGTCGGTCAGCTTCGCCTTGCCGTCCGCGACGGCCTGCAGGGCGTCCGGGCCCAGCTCCCGGTAGAGGTAGCCGCTGACGAGACGGGTGAGGGGCCAGCCCTCCTTGCCCGCCGCGGAGAAGGGGGTCACCCCCGCGCCCTTCAGCTTCGCCGCGGCCGCGACCAGTTCGTCGTACGTCGTCGGGACGGCGATGTGGTGGGCGGCGAGAAGCTGCTTGTTGTACCAGATGCCCTCGATGTTGAACTGGTAGGGCATCACGTTGAACTTGCCGTACAGGTTCTGCACCGTCTTGACCGCGGCCGGCTGGATGTCGTCCCACACCCCGAGGTCCTTGAGCGTCTTCTCGAGGTCGAGGACCTTGCCGGCCTTGTCGAGCGTCTTGGTCAGCTCCGGAGTGCCTCCCGCCGCGAACTGCACGGGCAGCGCGTCCTGCCCGGCGAGCAGCTGCACCTTCTGGTCGACGTTGCTGATCGGCAGCGTCTGGATCTTCAGCGGCAGCGCTGCGTTCTGCGTCTTGCACGCGCCGGTGCTCAGGGTCTTGAGCTCCTGCTGCACGATGTGGTTGTCGTCGTTGATGGTGAGGGAGTAGTCCTTGGCGCCGCCGCTCGCCGCGTTCGTGCCGCCGCATCCGCTCAGCAGAAGGCCGGCGGTGGTGGCGGTCGCCAGGATGACGAGGCTGCGGGGCTTGGGGGTGTGGTGCACGGGGTTGCTCCTCGCGGTGCACAGCGCATTGAAGCGCTTCAATGTTGCCCGGAACCTATGCGCCGCTACACGGCCATGTCAAGGATGATTCGTCGATATTTCTGAACCGCAATGTGTGCACAGCAAGAGGAATCGGGTACGCCAGGAGAGCAGAGCCCGTCAGGGGGAGACGCGTGCGGGCTCCGTGCTCAACGCGGCGCGCTGGAGCGGATGATCAGCTCCGGCTCGAGCACGACGGTGGCATGGCGATGCCGCTCGCCCGAGGCCACCTCGTCCATCAGTAGCCGCATCGCTTCCCGTCCCATGGCCCGCCCGGGCAGGTCCACCGCGGTCAGGGGCACCGCCGCGGAACCGGCCGTACGGTTGTTCTCGCACCCGACGACCGCGACCTGGTCGGGTACACCGATGCCGGCCACGGTGTGCAGTTCGTGGATGATGCCGTTGGCCAGTTCGTCGGCGACGACGACGAGGCCGTCGGGCAGGTCACCGGGCTTCCGCCCGGCGAGATCCCTCCCGACCAGGTGGCCGTGCGCCGTGGTCAGGCCGACGCTGTCGATCTCCTCCAGCGTCACGCGGGCGCCGGCCTCCTCGACCGCCGCGCGTACCCCCCTGCGCCGTTCACGCACGGGCTGGTAGTCGTCGTGCGCGACCACGTACGCCAGCCTGGTGCGTCCGGTGTCGATGAGGTGGCGTGCCGCGAGATACCCCACGTGCTCGTTGTTGACCAGCACCGAGCAGCACGTGCCCGGTTTCGGTGAGAAGTTCAGGAGCACGATCTGGCGTCCGTGCGAGCGCATCCTGGCGATGCCGGCGCTGGAGTCCTCCATCGGGGCCAGCAGCATGCCGGTCACCCTGGCCTGGTCGAAGACGTCCAGGTAGTCGTCCTGGAGCCCCATGTCACACGTCGTGTTCGCGAGCAGCAGGTTGAGGCCGGCCGCGCGGGCCGCCTCCTGTGCGCCGTGGGCCATGTCGATGAACAGCGAGTTCTCGATGTCCGCGAGGACCATCCCGACGCTGTCGTTCGAGCCGGACGCCAGCGACCGGGCCGCGTCGTTGCGCACGAAACCCAGCCGGGCGATGGCTTCGCGCACGCGCTGCGCCGTCACCGGGCTGACCTTGGCCGGATGGTTCAGGACGTTGGACACCGTGCCGAGCGAGACGCCCGCCGCCTTCGCGACGTCCTGCATGCTCGGACCGGCGTGCCCGTTTGCCCGTGGACCTGCGGCTGCCACGACGCTCCTCGACTTCCGGTCTCGATCGGCCTGGACACGAATCGACGGGGCCAGGCCGGTGTGGACAGGCGTAGAGTACACGCTTCCTTTGAAGCGCTCCAACATCTACTTGGGGCCCCGCTCTTCCAGGTAACTGTTGGTGGCGCAGATGCCGAGGTCACGGTGCTTCACCTCCGGAGCGCACGCGAGTCGCCGCACGCTCCCGAGGCCATCCACCGTCCGGCTGGCCCTCCAAGGGGGCGTGACCCGGTGCGAGGGCTCGGCCTGCGCGATGAGTGCGCGGACTCTTGACGGGCGGCGCGGAGGGTGTCAGCCTCGCATCGCCAAAAGATTGAAGCGCATCAATCTCGTCCTCCATCACTTGCGCCCCCACCCAGCGATGACGTTTCCGGTGTCGCGCCGCCAGGCCGTGGCCCGACCGGATCGGTGCTGCCCTTCTGCGTCGGAGCACGTAGCGAGCTCATGCCCGCGCTGTGTTCCCTGCCCTTCTCTCACTGTCGAGGGAGTCACGAATCCATGCACAGGAACAGACGATCATGGGCGAAGGCCGCCGCCATCGGCGCGGTGGCCGCCCTGGTGCCCTTCACGGCACCGGTTGTGTCCGCCCGTGCCGTCACCTACACCGGCGGCGTCATGTGGCAGCCGCCGAGCGGAGCACCCTCCTACGGGTCGCTCTACGCGCACGCCATCCGGCTGGAGCACAGCACCGACGCCAACGGCACGCTCCTTGCGTCCTTCGAGCAGTACTCGGGCAGCGGCATGCCGGTGTACCGCAGCACCGACTCGGGGCACACCTGGACACAGATCTCCACGATCAACGACCAGGCCAACTCCTGGAACAGCATCCAGCTCGAACCCGTGCTCTACGAACTGCCACAGGCCATCGGCTCGTTCCCGGCAGGGACGATCATCGCGGCGGGCGACTCCATCCCCACCGACAACTCCAAGACCAAGATCGACATGTACGCCAGCACCGACCACGGCGTCACCTGGTCCTTCGTCAGCTCCATCGCCACCGGCGGAGACGCCGTGGCCTCCAACGGCCACACCCCCGTGTGGGAGCCGTACTTCATGGTGGCGAACAACAAGCTGATCGCCTGGATCTCGGACCAGCGGGACCCCGCGCACGGACAGAAGCTCGCCCACTTCACCACGACCGACGGCGTCAACTGGTCCTCCGAGGTCGACGACGTCACCTACTCGGACTACAACGCCCGACCCGGTATGGCGATCGTCGCCCGCCTCGGCAACGGGAAGTACATCCTCACCTACGAGTACTGCAACGCGCCGATCTCGGGCTGCCCGATCTACTACAAGATCGCAGACAACCCCGAGAACTTCGGCTCGGTCACCGGCGTACAGCTCGTCACCACGGACGGTATCCAGCCCAAGGCCAATCCGTATGTCACCTGGCTGCCGACCGGCGGCCCCAACGGCACGATCGTCGTGCAGGCGTACAGCGACCAGCAGCTGTACAAGAGCACGGACAACGGCGCGACCTGGGTGCGCATGTTCTCCAACACCGTCTCGGGCTACAGCCGCGGCCTGCTCCCGCTCGCCGACGGCAAGAGCCTTCTGGTCACCCGCGGCGGCGTACTGACCACCAACGGCACCAACAAGGTCACCTACGGCGTCGACGACTACGGCGGCGGTATTTCGACGGGGGCCGGGTACAAGATCCAGAACGAGCTCAGCAACGACGTCCTGGGCGTCCCCAACTCCAACTCCGGATCCCAGGTCGTCCAGGCCGCCGACAACGGGACCGCCGACCACAACTGGCAGTTCCAGCTGCAGAGCAACGGGTACTACCGCATCTACAACACCTTCAGCCAGAAGTACCTCGCCATCCCGGGCGGCTCGCTGTCCTCCGGAACGGGTGCCATCCAGTGGACGTCGACGGGCGGTGCGGAGCAGGACTGGTCGGTCCAGCCGGCACCGGCCGGCGGATACACCTTCGTCAACCGGCGCAGTGACCTGGCCCTGACCATGGCCACCGACGCGAACGGCCAGACGCAGCTGCTGGAGCAGGCCACGCAGGCCCCGCTCGCGTCCTCGGCGAACCAGCGGTGGAACCTCATCCAGACGGCGGCGCCCGACTTCACCAGCGGTCAGTTCGTGATGGCCAACGCCAGCAGCGGAAAGTACGCGGAGGTGATCGGAAGCGGTGACGGAACGCAGGCCGACCAGTACCGCGATGTGAACCATCCGGATCAGTACTGGACCTTCACACGGACCGGCTCCTACTACACGATCACGAACACGTTCTCGGGCGACCTCCTCGACTCGGCGGGAGCCACCGCCAGCGGCAGCGCGGTCGTCCAGAAGCCGGCATCCGGCGGAACGTCCCAGCAGTGGTCTCTTACCGACACCGGCGACGGTAAGTACCAGGTGGTCAACCGTGCCGGCGGACTGGCCCTGTCGGTGGTCGGCGCGTCGACCGGCGACGGAGCCCTGCTGGACCAGGAGTCCGTCTCGACCGCATCCGCACAGCGCTGGACGATCACCAAGATCAACTAGCCTCGCCGTTCCACAGGCGGGCAGTCGGCCACGGCGTCCCGGGGCGGAGCCGCCCACCGATGATCTCCGCTGCTCACGCGAGCCGGCAGGCACACATCCTCCGGTCCCGTTTGCGGTCTCCGTACCAGCCGCCTCCGTTCTCGGCCCGTCTCCCGAGGACTGGGCCGTAGGCGGGACCGTACCGGGCGGCGGACCCCCGAGTAGCCGACCGACTGCCGACCGTCGGCCACTCGGTCGCACCCGCACATCAGCGACACAAAGGAGTTCGCATGACCAGCCATCGCACCGGAGGTCCACGCGCCGGAATCCGCAGACGGCGTGTCCCTCCCGCCCTCGCCGCGATCGTGGCCGCCCTCATGGTCTTCCTCGGTCTGGCCGCTGCCGGTCCGGCGCAGGCTCTCGGCGGTGACATCCGTATGCACGACCCCTCGGTCATCAAGGTCGGCAACTGCTACTACGGGTTCTCCACCGGGTTCGAGCACGACTCGCTCAACCCGAGCGGTTCCATCACCGAGCGCAGGACGTGCGACAGCACCGCGGCCACCGGCTGGACCAAGATCGGCAACGTCTGGGATTCGACACCGTCCTGGATCACCACCAAGCTCGGCTCGACCCCGCCGAACATCTGGGCCCCCGACATCAAGTACTTCAACGGTACGTACCACCTGTACTACGCCGGCTCGCTCTGGGGCACGAACTACGCGGTGATGGGTCTGGCCACGGCCACGAACATCGAAGGCCCGTGGACCGACCAGGGCCTGGTCACGGACGTCAACTACCCGATCGACCCCAACGTCGACTGGGGTCCGGACGGCCGGCTGTACATCTCCTGGGGTTCCTGGACCGGCAGCGGCACCTACATGCACGTCCTGGACCAGGCCACGGGCAAGCTGTCCACCACCGACAACAACCTCTGGCACATCGCCGTCGGCATCGAGAACCCGACGATCATCCTCAACGGCGGCTACTACTACCTCTTCGGCTCCAAGGGGAACTGCTGCAACGGGGTCAACAGCACCTACTACACCGTGGTCGGCCGGTCCACCAGCATCACGGGACCGTACCTCGACCAGAACGGCACCGACATGGCCTCCGGCGGCGGGACCAGCGTCCTCACCGGTGCCTACCCGAGGGTGGCCGCGGGCGGTGCGGACGCCTACGACGACG
Source organism: Streptomyces vulcanius (assembly GCF_042653945.1). NCBI lineage: Bacteria > Bacillati > Actinomycetota > Actinomycetes > Kitasatosporales > Streptomycetaceae > Streptomyces > Streptomyces vulcanius. The sequence goes on from NZ_JBHSFK010000015.1 coordinate 202,681, forward strand.
GCTCGTCGAAGTTCCTCGCCTACCACTACTACGACGGGAACAACTCCGGGCAGGAGACCCTCGACATCCGCCAGGTCACCTTCTCCGGCGGCTGGCCCGTCCTCGCCGGCCCCCTGGGGGCTGCGAACAACCACCTGCTGAACCGCAACAGCGCCAAGTGCGCGGACGTCTGGTTCCTGAGCACGGCGGACGGCGCGGCCGTGAACGCGGGGAACTGCAACTCCGGGGCCAACCAGCAGTGGGTGTCGACGGCCGTCGGCTCCAACTACGAGCTGGTCAACGTCAACAGCGGCAAGTGCCTCCAGATCTCCGGCGCCTCCACCGCCGACGGCGCGGTAGCCGTCCAGTCGACGTGCACCGGAGCCGCACAGCAACTGTGGACGAAGACGGCGGTGATCGGCGGCTACGTGACCTTCACCAACGTCAACAGCGGCAAGTGCCTCGAGGTCGCCGGGGGGTCGACCGCCAACGGGGCGGCCTTGGACCAGTCGACCTGCAACACCGGGTACAACCAGCAGTGGCTTGTCGTCTGACATGCCGGGCAGCGTGTTCCTGTGACAGGAGACCGCTACCGTACCCGCCTGTTCAGGGCCGCAGGCGCTGGACAGGCGGGTATGACGGTCCAGACGGTCGAGCCGGCGGCTTGCCACTCCATGGAATTACGGTCATACTTTAATCGTCGACGTGATGCTGAGGGGCTCGACCGCTCAGGGTTCCGATGCCCACGCCTTTGACGTCGACCCCGCAGCTGCAGCCGCAGTCGGGAGACGCGGGTAACTGCTCTGTGCCCTCCCCAACCGAAGAGGAGGGGGCGGCGTCGGCGCGGAAACCCCATTCCGAAAGGCATGACCGTGAGTGACTCGCAGGAAGTACGAGGCGACGTGGTGACGTCGTACAAGAACGCGCCGACCCGCACCATCACCGCCGGGGGAGTGACGTTCGCCTACCGCGAGCTGGGTCCCCGCTCCGGCGTCCCGGTGGTCTTTCTCAACCACCTCTACGGGGTCCTCGACAACTGGGACCCCCGGGTCGTCGACGGCATCGCCGCCAAGCGCCGGGTCATCACGTTCGACAACAGGGGTGTGGGCGCTTCCACCGGTTCGACCCCGCGCACCATCCAGGAGATGGCGAAGGACGCCGTCACGTTCATCCGGGCGCTGGGACTGGAGCGCGTCGACATCCACGGCTTCTCGATGGGCGGCATGGTCGCCCAGGTGATCGTGCAGACCGATCCGCAGCTCGTGCGCAAGCTGATCCTCAGCGGTACCGGTCCCGCGGGTGGCGAGGGCATCAAGAACGTGACGGTGTTGTCCCATCTCGACACCGCCCGGGCCCTGCTCACCTTCCAGGACCCGAAGCAGTTCCTCTTCTTCACCCGCACCGCCAATGGGCGTCGGGCCGGCAAGGAGTTCCTGGCCCGCCTGAAGGAGCGCACCGCCGACCGGGACAAGACCATGTCCCCCATCGCGTACAGCAACCAGCTCAAGGCCATTCACCGCTGGGGCCTCGAGAAGCCCCACGATCTCTCCGTCATTCAGCAGCCCGTGCTCGTCGCGAACGGTGACAGCGACAGGATGGTTCCGTCGAAGAACTCGGCCGACCTGGCGCGGCGACTGCCGAACGCCGAGTTGGTGATCTACCCCGACGCCGGCCACGGTGGCGTCTTCCAGTTCCACCGGCAGTTCGTGGAGACGGCTCTCGAGTTCCTCGAGCGGTAGTAGGCGTGAAGTGCAGTCGTCGCCTGGGCCGAGGGCGTTGCCTCAGAGCCGTGACGCCCTTTGGGCGAGCGGCGCGAGGTGCCCGTTCGGAGTTTCTGAGTCCTTGAGTCCGGTGAAGGCCTGCTCGACGCAAGAACGGGTTTCGCAGAGAAGCCTTCCTGCGAGTCCGTGGGCGGCCGTAGGCCTTCCCCTCACCTCATGAATGCGAGGGCGTTTCCGATTCCCTGCTCAAGGACCTCGTCGGCGAACTTGCGGTCGGACAGGGCGCGGGACAGTTGCAGCGTCCCCACCATCATGGTGAAGAGCCCGATGGCCTTGCTGCGGGCGGACTTCGGATCCTCGGGTGTCAGGCGGGCGGCGATCTCGTCCAGGATGGCCCGCGCGCCGTCGGTGTAGGCCTGCTTGGTCCCGTCCTCGCAGCGGCCGATCTCGTCGAGCAGGGCGGCGGAGGGGCATCCGAGGCCGGGGTGGTCCCGGTGCTCGGGGGACAGGTATTCGCGGATGAGGTCCTCGAGTCCCGGGCGGCCGGACCGCAGAGTGTCGTACGCCGCGACCTGCGTGTGCAGTTCTTCGGCCACGACATGGGCGACGAGGTCGTCCTTGGAGGCGAAGTGGGCGTAGAAGGCTCCGTTGGTGAGCCCTGCGTCCGACATCAGCGTGGAGATGCCCGAGCCGTCGATGCCGTCCTGCTTGAACCGGTGGCCGGCCTTCTCGATGATGCGTTGCCGCGTCACCTGCTTGTGCTCCTTGGCGTAGCGCACCACGAGCTTCCTCCATTCGCTCCGTAAGGCAGTTGCCTCGCACTCAAGACTAATCCATGACCTGACATATGTAATATTACGATCGGCAGGTGAATTCGGCCGCTGGTCGGTGATCGTACGGGCCGGGAGCGATGGCTCAGGTCCGGAGGCGAGCCCCAGGTCCAAGTCGGGCGGTGACGTTGCCGGGGGTGAGGGGGGAGTGGTCCGCGGAGCACTCGACGACGACGCGGACCGGGGCGTCGCAGTCGGTGTGGCGGATGTCCAGTACGGGACCCTCGGTGCCGAGGGTGTACGTCTCGCCCCACTGGCTGAGCGCCATCAGGACGGGCCACAGGTCCCAGCCCTTGCGGGTAAGGCGGTACTCGTTGCGGGGTCGGCTGCCGGGTTCCTGGTACGGGACGGTCTTCAGGATGCCGGCCGCGGTCAGCTTGCGCAGGCGGTCGCTGAGGACGGCTTCCGACAGGCCGATGTGGCGGTGGAAGTCGTCGAAGCGGCGGACTCCGTTGACGGCGTCACGCAGGATCAGCAAGGTCCATTTCTCTCCGACCACGTCGAGCGTGCGCTGGACGGGGCAGTTCTCCGTGCTCGCCTCAAGCCACTCCATTCCGCCATCGTAAGGGTCTGGCTTCGTCATTGACAGTCAGGTGAGCCCGCAGCTAGCTTCACTTGCAAAAGTCAGATGGGAAGGCGCCGGTCGTGGGACGAACACGTACGTATCAATGGGAAGATCCCGCGCTCCTGGCGGAAGCCGCCCGACGCATGGCCGGCATCGACTTCCTGCGCGAGCTGCAGGCGGGGCGACTGCCGGGACCGCCCATCAACTACACCGTCGACTTCACCCTGGACGAGGTGGAGCCCGGCAGAGCGGTCTTCTCCCTGACGCCGGGTGAGGAGCACTACAACCCGATCGGCAGCGTGCACGGCGGCATCTTCGCCACCCTGCTCGACTCGGCGGCGGGGTGCGCCGTCCAGTCCACCCTCCCGCAGGGCACGGCCTACACCTCGCTCGACCTGACGGTGAAGTTCCTGCGGCGGATCACCGTGGACACGGGTACGGTGCGCGCCATCGGCACGGTGGTCAGCAAGGGCCGTCAAACCGCCCTGGCCCAGGCTCAGTTGGTCGACGCGACGGACCGCCTGCTCGCCCACGCCACCAGTAGCTGCATGCTCTTCCCGGTGCCTCCCGCTCAAAGGTGAGCATCGGCGGGGACCGGTGATGTCGGTGCGGCGATGCCGGACTCCCTCGACCTCGGCGCAGAACGCCGGGACGCGGGGTGAAACAGCTGCGGCGCATGTCGGTGGCGGCCCGATACTCCTCGGGTCGCCGGCCGTCGTGCGCCGCAGCTGTGTCGAGGCGCCCGAGGGTGGTGGTTCCCTCGGGCACCGGGCCGCTCTTCGTCAGGCGGCGTGGGTGGGGTAGTCGGTGTAGCCGGCCGCGCCGCCGCCGTAGAAGGTGGCGGGGTCGGGGGTGTTCAGGGGGGCGCCGGAGCGTACGCGCTCGACGAGGTCGGGGTTGGCGAGGGCCATGGTGCCGACGGTGACGACGTCGGCCAGGCCGTCTTCGACGTCCTTGGCGCGGGTGGCGATGTCGGCGCCGCCCCGGTTGAGGATCAGCGTGGTCGGCCACAGCTTGCGGAGGGTGAAGAGGAGTTCCTCGTCGCCGCCGTGGCCGATGTGCAGGTAGGCGAGGTCGAGGGGGGCGAGGGCGCGCAGGAGGTGCGGGTAGAGCTCGTGCGGGTCGCTCTCCGCGAGGTCGTTGATCTGGAAGGGGTTGCCGGGAGAGATCCGGATGCCGGTCCGGCCGGCGCCGATCTCGTCGGCCACGGCCGTGGCGACCTCGACCGCGAAACGGATGCGGTTGTCGAGGGAGCCCCCGTACTGATCCGTGCGCTGGTTGGTGCTGGGGAAGAGGAACTGGTTGACCAGGTACCCGTTGGCCCCGTGTATCTCGACGCCGTCGGCGCCGGCCGCGATGGCGGCCGCGGCGGCGCGCCGGAAGTCGTCGACCGTCGCGGCGACCTCTTCCGTGGAAAGCTCGCGCGGCACCGGCATCTCCTGGAGCCCGGACGCGGTGAACGTCTGGCCGGCCGGCTTGATCGCGGAGGGAGCCACCGGCTGCCGGTGGTGGGGGGTGTTGTCCGGGTGGGAGATCCGCCCGACGTGCATCAGCTGGATGACGATGCGCCCGTCGGCCTTGTGTACGGCGTCGGTGACCTGGCGCCAGCCCGCGATGTGTTCCTCGGTGTAGATGCCCGGGGTCACCGGGTAGCCCTGGCCGTCGGCGGAGGGCTGGGTGCCCTCGGTGATGATGAGCGCGTGCGAGGCGCGCTGGGCGTAGTACTCGGCGTTCAGCTCGGTCGGTACGCCGTCCGGGGTGGCCCGGCTGCGGGTCAGGGGGGCCATGGCCAGCCGGTGGGGCAGGGGGATCTCTCCGGCGGCGGTCGGGTTCCACAGGGCGTTGAGCATGGGTGATTCCTCGGATGGTGGGTGGTGGATCGCAGAGGCGCGGGGGCGGACACCAGGTGAACGGGGTCACCGGGCTCTTCTGCTTCGGGCCCGATGGCGCAGCCCGTGCCCCTGCAGGCTGAGCTGTCGTCGGCGCGCCCAATAGAATTACGACCATAATATTATGTGGCTTGGAGGGCCGGCGCAAGTGCGGTCCCCGGGGGGTGGGGAGTTCTGCGGCGTATCTCCCGCTTGAACCTCAGGCCACAGCGGATGAGACGTCGGCGAGGCAGGCTGGGAGCGCCTGCTCCGCCCAGATGACCTTGCCCTCACGGTTGTGCCGAGTGCCCCAGTGTTCGGTGAGCTGGGCGACGAGGAGCAGGCCGCGGCCGCCCTCGTCGAAGACCCGGGCGCGGCGCAGGTGCGGGGCGGTGCTGCTGGCGTCGGACACTTCGCACGTCAGGGCGGATTGAAGGATCATCCGCAGTTGGATGGGGCTCTTGCCGTAGCGGATGGCGTTCGTCACCAGTTCGCTGACCACGAGTTCGGTGGTGAAGGCCAGTTCTTCCAGACCCCAGGCGGCCAGCTGATCGGATGCGTGGACGCGGGCCTTGGAAACGACTGCCGGGTCGCTGGGGAGGTCCCAGGTGGCGACGTGATCGGCGTCAAGAGCTCCGGTTTGTGCCACCAAGAGGGCGACGTCGTCTGCGGGGCGGCTGGGCAGCAGTGTGGAGAGCAGTTCGTCGCAGGTCTCCTCGAGCGACGCCGGTGCTCGGGCGAGGACGTCGCGCAGCAGTGCGAGGGCCGTCTCCACGTCACGAGAGCGGCTTTGGACGAGGCCGTCGGTGAACAGCACCAGCCGACTGCCCGGTGGCAGTTCGACCTGGGCGGTTTCGAAAGGGAGTCCGCCCAGGCCCAGGGGCGGGCCGGTCGGCAGCTCCGGAAAGTCGACCGCGCCGGATGCGGAGGCATCGTCGTCAGCGGTCGGGGGAGTCACGACGGCCGGCGGAAGGTGCCCGGCGCTGGCCAGGGAGCACGTGCGGGAGACAGGGTCGTAGACCGCGTACAGGCAGGTGGCGCTGATCTCGTCCGTGGCCCGTTCCTCCTCGCGCTGCAGGCGGATGACCACGTCGTCAAGGTGGGTCAGCAGTTCGTCGGGTGTCAGGTCGATGTCCGCCAGTGTGCGCACGGCCGTCCGCAGCCGGCCCATGGTGGCCGCGGCATGGAGGCCGTGCCCGATCACGTCGCCCACGACGAGAGCTACGCGGGCTCCGGAGAGCGGTATCACGTCGAACCAGTCGCCTCCCACACCCGCTCGCGATCCGCTGGGCAGGTAGCGCGATGCCGTCTCGACGGCGGACTCCTCCGGCACGGCTTGTGGCAGCAGGCTGCGCTGGAGGGCGAGCGCGGTGGAACGCTCCTGGGTGTAGCGCCGGGCGTTGTCGATGTTCACCGCTGCTCGGGACGCGATCTCCTGGGCCAGCAGCAGTTCGTCGTCGTCGAAGGGATCCGCCGTGTGACCACGAGCGAACTGTGCGATTCCCAGCGGGCTCCCGCGGGCCCACAGCGGGACCAGGAGCATGGAGCGGAGCCCCATGGTGCGTAGGGCGAGCTCGTGGTCCGCCGACATCGCCAGCCAAGTGGGGATGTCATCGGCGGTGATACGGAGCCGGAGGGGCTGTCCGGTGGCCAGTACATGAGCCGGCTCCGAGCCGTCCGGGTAGGTATGTGTCTGCCCTGTGCCGACTGCCGGGTCCGGACAGCCGTCCGAGACCGCCTGGGCGATGCGGCGGAGCGTCGCAGGACCGTCCACCGGGTACGTCCCCTCCTCCTGGAGGGCGGAGGACAGGAGGTCGACGGTGACGAGGTCGGCGAGGTGGTCGGCACCGACGTCCGCCAGTTCCTGCGCGGTGCGGGTGGTGTCCAAGGTGGTCCCGATCCGTGTCCCGGCCTCGTTGATCACGAGCAGCCGCCGCTGCAGCCAGCGGTCGCGTGCCCTCTGGTAAGCAGCGACAGTCTGTTCCGACGTGCGATCGACGTACTCGAAGGCCATCCCGCTCAGCGTGACCGTCGCCGCGTTGATCAGCTCCTGGGACCCGGCGGTCCGGGCTATTTCCGCATAGAACTGATCAAGCAGACTCGCGTGGACGAGCCGATTGACGCGGAGGAGCTGACTGATCGGCACCCCGTGCTCAGCGAGTAGGCAAGCGAACTCAATGGCGCCAGGTGGCGTCCTGGCCTCGGTCATATCAAGGCCGCGCTCGAGGAAATCCAGACTGGCGGCGACGTGTTCGGACAACCCTACTGGCGCCTGGGCGGCGATGTCCTCGTACTTCCACACCTCGGGAAGCTCGCCGAGCAGGTGTTGCAGCACCACGTCGGCCAATTGATCCGCTCGGGGTGCGAGGCCCCGAGCGAGATCGCTGAGGAAGACATGGGTGTCGGTACCCATAATCACAAGGTACGCCCACCCCGGCCGGCGGACCGTGCCGCGCGGAGTCCGGTGGCCGCGCTCACCCACCGTCGGCCAGGGGTGCGGCAGCCGATCACGGGGTGTGACCGGCGCGGCGGAGGACGGGGCGCAGAGATTCGATGACGCCGGGGTCGTCCACCGTGGAGGGGATGGGTTCGTCGTGTCCGTCGGCGATGCCGCGCATCGTCTTGCGCAGGATCTTTCCCGAGCGGGTCTTGGGCAGGGCAGCCACGACCGTGACGTCCTTGAGGGAGGCGACGGCGCCGATACGCTCGCGTACGAGCTGGACGAGTTCGGCCTCGACCTCTTTGGGTTCGCGGTCGGTGCCGGCTTTCAGGACGACGAAGCCGCGCGGCACCTGTCCCTTCAGGGCGTCGGCGACGCCGATGACGGCGCACTCGGCGACGTCGGGGTGGGCGGCCAGGGCCTCTTCCATGCTGCCGGTGGACAGCCGGTGTCCGGCGACGTTGATGACGTCGTCGGTGCGGCCCATGACGAAGACATAGCCGTCGTCGTCGATGTGGCCGCTGTCACCGGTGAGGTAGTAGCCGTCGTAGGCGGAGAGGTAGGAGGCGACGTAGCGGTCGTCGTCCTGCCAGAGGGTGGGGAGTGCGCCGGGCGGCAGGGGGAGCTTCACGACGATCGCACCGTCTTCGCCCGCGGGCACCGGCTCGCCCGAGGCGTCGAGGACACGGACGTCCCAGCCGGGCAGCGGGCGGGTGGGGGACCCGGGCTTGAGGGGGGCGGCCTCGATGCCCACGGGGTTGGCGACGATGGGCCAGCCGGTCTCGGTCTGCCACCAGTGGTCGATCACCGGGATGCCCAGCAGGGCACTCGCCCAGTGATAGGTCTCGGGGTCGAGGCGCTCACCGGCCAGGAAGAGATGGCGCAGGCCGGTCAGGTCGTAGTCCGCGGTGAGCGTTCCCTTCGGGTCCTCCTTGCGGATGGCCCGGAAGGCGGTGGGTGCCGTGAACATGGTCTTGGCCCGGTACTCGGCGGCGACGCGCCAGAACTGGCCCGCGTCGGGGGTGCCGACCGGCTTGCCCTCGTACAGGACCGTCGTGGCGCCGGCCAGCAGGGGTGCGTAGACGATGTACGAGTGCCCTACGACCCAGCCGACGTCCGAGCCGGTGAACATCGTCTCGCCCGGACCCACGTCGTAGACGGCGTCCATCGACCAGTGCAGGGCGACCGCGTAGCCGCCGCAGTCACGCACGACTCCCTTGGGCTTTCCGGTCGTTCCGGACGTGTAGAGGATGTAGAGGGGATCGGTGGCGGGGACGGGAACGCACTCGGCCGCGGGCGCGGCGGCGACCAGGTCGCCCCAGTCGAGATCGTCGGGCCCCAACTCCGCACGTTCCTGAGGACGTTGCAGGATCACGCTCTTCTCCGGCTTGTGGACGGCGAGTTCGATCGCCCGGTCCAGCAGCGGCTTGTACGCGATGACCCGCTTGCCCTCGATGCCGCAGGAGGCGGAGACGACCACCTTGGGTGCCGCGTCATCGATGCGGAGGGCGAGTTCGCGCGGGGCGAACCCGCCGAAGACGACCGAGTGGACCGCGCCGATGCGCGCACAGGCCAGCATCGCGATCGCGGCCTCGGGAACCATCGGCATGTAGATCACCACACGGTCGCCATGCCCCACGCCGAGCTGAGCGAGCGCTCCGGCGAAGGCCGCCACCTCGTCCCTCAACTGCGTGTAGGTGTAGGTGCGCCGGGTGTCGGTCACGGGTGAGTCGTAGACGAGCGCATGCTGTTCGCCGCGGCCGGCTTCGACGTGCCGGTCGAGCGCGTTGAAACAGACGTTGAGCCGCCCGTCGGGGAACCAGCGGTAGAAGGGCGCGCCCGAGGAGTCCAGGGCGCGTCGCGGAGGGACATCCCAGTCGATGGCCTCCGCCGCCTTCAGCCAGAAGCTCTCCGGGTCTTCGGTACTGGCGCGGAAGACATCCTCGTAGATTCCCATCGCGCACTCCTTTGTGGCATCGAGGGACGGGGGTGTTGCGGCGTACGGAACGGTGCCGGACACAAGTACCGCATGTCGCCCGCCCTGGTCGAGCGGGATGCCGGAGACCGGTGGTCCAGTCACCGGCATCGCGGTGGTGGGGCCGTCCGGCCGACAGGCCCGGCTGTCAGGCGCAGCCTCTGTTCACGCGCCGAGGTGCTTGCGGAGCCACTGACCCATCTGCTGGATCGCCCGGTCCACCTCGGGTACCCGCCCCGCGCCCAGGACGAACGAGTGCTGCCCCTCGGGCAGCGGGTGGACCTCGGTGGTGACCTTGAAGTCCGCGAGGCGCCGTCCGAGCTGAGCGCCGTCGTCGGCGAGGGTCTCGTACTCGCCGTAGTGGACGGTCGTGGGCGGCAGGCCGGTCAGGTCGGCGTTCGCGATGCTGATCTCGGGGGCGGTGAAGTCCACGGCGGGGTCCTGCAGCCAGGCTCCCCGGAAGAGCTCCAGTGTGCCCCGGCTGAGCATCTTGTCGTTCTCTTCGTTCTCGTCGACCGCCGGGTTCTGGAGAGTGAGGTCGGTCCACGGGGAGACGCTGACGATGGCACCCGGGGTGGCCTCGCCCTTGGCGAGGAGACGCAGCGGCAGCATCACCGCGAGGGTGCCGCCGATCGAGTGGCCGGTGCTGCCGATGTTCTGGGGCTGGTAGCCCTGCGAGAGCAGCCAGCGGTAGGCGGTCTCGGCGTCGTCGAGCTGGGCGGGGTAGGGGTGTTCGGGCGCCAGGCGGAAGTCCACGACGAGGGAGCGGGCTCCGGCCGCCTTCGCGATGTGGCCCGCGGCCTTGCGGTCGGAGTGCATCGAGGCGGTGACCGATCCGCCGAAGTGGAAGTGGAGCAGCGCCCGGTCGGGGTCGGCGCCCTCGGGGATGGCCCATAGGGCGGGGACGCCGTTCGCGTCGACTTCGGCGTAGGTGACGCCTTCCGGCTCGGTCGACGCCTTGTGGTTGGAGTCGACGATGTCGCGGATGACGGCCAGGTCGAGGCCGGGCGTCGACGACTTCGCGCTCACGCTCGCGAGGAACTCCGCGAACTCGTGTGCTTCCTTGCTGACTCCCATGATGGCGCTCCTTCTCAGACGGGTGCCGTGCGGGGTTCCCCCGCGGCAGCCGGGTCGATGTGCTGGTCATGACGCTACCGGCTGAGTATAAGAAAGTAAACTCAGGTGAGGTTGGAATCACCCCCATGGATGTGAGGAGGCCCTTGGGAGGGCATCGGCATGGACCCAGTCCCGATCCGGGCACGTCGAACCGCCCGATCGCCCGGGCCCTCGGTGGAGGCCCCGGATCCTCGCGAGGTCTGGTACGGCGCGTTGTGGAGCGCTTGCGGGGGCTGCATCTGGTGGGTCTGCATCGAAGGGGCCGCACCGGCCGCCTCGCCGGCCGGTCCGCCCGCAAGCTCGGCCATCCCCCTCCGGATGGTCGAACGCGGCATCGGCTGCCGCGGGTGCACTTGCGCCTTTCGACGCCGCAGGCCGCCCCCGGCGGTACGCGCCGGCGAGAGGAGACGGGGGAGGGCATCGCCTCCCGTGCCGACGGCGACACCAGGCCCCGCCGGTCCACTCGCAAAGCGGCCGGTGGCTCAGGACGCCTACCGTCGGGGATCAGCGGCCTGAGGTTCGGCTGTCCTTCCCGTCAGGATCCGGTATTGCATGTGACGGAACTCGAGCTCGGAACCTTCGGGCGAGCTGATGCTGCCGAGCCACCCGAGGACGAATGCCGCAGGCACGGAAACCAGTCCTGGAGTCTGGAACGGATACCAGTTGAAACTCGCTTCCGGCCACAGTGCGAACTCGGTTCCCGAGACGATGGGCGAGAAGACCGTGAGGATGATGCAGAGCGGGTGCTGTGTCGGGGGCCTGGCGAATGAACGCGGACGAAAGGCTGGGCGCAGCCCCCGAAGCCTCAACTGGACCTCGCGAGAGCGCGCATGCTCAATCCGCCGTCGCCGTGATGCGCCGTATTGCGACCAAGAGGATCACGGACTCTGTGATGGCCTGTCAACAATCTGTGAGCGCAGAAGGCTGACGGACGCTACGCCTTGCGTCCAGAGGAGGGCCAACTGGTGCGCGCGGGTCTCGACCCGCCGGACAGGAGCGTGAGATCGGCGGGCATTCACGGCACCGGAAACTCCTTGGAGTTCATTCCGGGAGCAGCTCGGCGGCCCGTTCGGCGACCTCATGCCGCAGAGCGGTCCAGACGGCGCCTACGGCGGGGTGCGCCACGGCCTCGCGGCGGACGGCCAGGGTGATGGGGAGCCGGATGTCGATCTCGTCGGCGAGTAGTCGGCGCAGTTGTGTCCGCTGGGTCAGGAAGGCAGGCAGGACGCCGATGCCTGCTCCCTGCTGGGTGGCTTCGAGCTGGGCGAAGATGTTCGTCGAGGAGAAGGCCGGGGTCATGCCGGGAAGGTGGCGTTCGATGTCGAGGTCGCCGACCTGCAGCAACGACTCGATGTAGAAGATGAGCGGGTGCTCGCGCAGCTCGGCCACCGTCTCCGGCCGGCCGTACCGGGTGAGGTAGTCGTCACAGGCGTAGAGCCCCAGCGAGTAGTCGGTGAGGTGCTCGGTCACCAGACGGCTGCTGGCGGGAGTGCCGATGACGAGAGCGAGATCGAAACCGGACGGGCGCAGGGCGAGCTGCCGTGTCGCGGTGATGAGTTCGACCTGGAGCCGGGGGTGCCGGCGGCGCACCCGTACGAGGGCGGGGGTGGCGAAGGCGGTGCCGAAGCCGTCGGGCGCGCTGACGCGCACCGTACCGTGCAGGGACGGCGAGTCCTGGCCCTCCACGGTGTCGACGACGCGGTCGATGGCCTCCTCGATGGCGCGGGCGTTCTCCGAGACGGCTCGTCCGATGTCCGTCAGTGTCCACCCTTCCGTGCCGCGCTCGATGAGGCGCAGGCCGAGGCGCTTTTCCAGCGCGGCGATTCGGCGTGACACGGTGGTGTGGTCCACGCCCAGTGCGTCGGCTGCTGTCACCAGACGCCCGGTGCGGGACACCGCGAGCAGGTAGCGCAGATCGTCCGCGCGGAGTTTGCGCGGATCGACGGGGCGAGGGGAGCCGGCCGGCTGCGGGGCGGGGCTCTCGTCCGGGGAGCGGGGGTGCACGGCCCGACCGTATCTGCATTTGTGCACAGCGGGTGTGCGTCATTGGTGGTTGTCTGCACACGGTGCGGGCCGCACAGTCGGGGCAGTGGGCGCGAGATGCCCCGCCGTTCTTGCTGAAAGGGCCGCCATGGTTGCCAGCCTTTCCCTCCCGCGGATCCTGCGTGTCGGCGGCGGTGCCGTCGGCGAACTGGGCGACGTCGTCGCAGGGCTGGGCCTGCGCCGCCCCCTGCTGGTGACGGACGCGTTCCTCGCCGGGACCGGTGCGGCGGAACGCCTGATGGCGACGCTGAGGAACGCCGGACTGCAGCCGCAGCTGTTCGCCGGCACCGTTCCGGACCCGACGACCGACTCGCTCGGCGCGGGACTGACCGCGCTGCGGGAACACGGGGCGGACTCGGTGATCGGGTTCGGCGGCGGCAGCCCGGTGGACACCGCCAAGGCCCTCGGCCTGCTGGGCGTCCAGGGCGGCCGGATGCGGGACTACAAGGCCCCGCACACCAACCTCGGCCCCGCGCTTCCGGTGATCGCGGTCCCGACGACCGCGGGCAGCGGCTCGGAGGCCACCCAGTTCACCATCATCACCGACAGCGCCACCGACGAGAAGATGCTCTGCTCGGGGCCGGCGTTCCTGCCGGTCGCCGCCGTCGTCGACTTCGAACTGACGCTGTCGATGCCGGCCCGGCTGACCGCCGACACCGGCGTCGACGCGCTCACCCATGCCGTCGAGGCCTACGTGAGCCGCAAGGCCAATCCGTTCTGCGACGGCCTCGCCCTGAACGCGATCCGGACCATCGGCCACCACCTCCGCCGCGTCTACGCCGACGGGGCAGACCTCGAGGCCCGCGAGGCGATGATGCTCGCCGCGACCCAGGCCGGCATCGCCTTCTCCAACTCCAGCGTGGCGCTCGTGCACGGCATGAGCCGCCCGATCGGCGCTCACTTCCACGTCGCCCACGGTCTGTCGAACGCGATGCTCTTCCCCGCGGTGACAGCGTTCTCCGTGCCCGCCGCCGAGAGCCGGTACGCCGACTGCGCCCGCGCCCTCGGAGCCGCCACCGACGGCGACAGCGACGCCGTGGCCGCCGGTAGGTTCGTGGAGGCGCTCCGCGCCCTGTGCCAGGATCTTGAGGTGCCCACCCCCCGAGCCCACGGCATCGACAAGGACGAGTGGTTCCGCCTGTCACCCCTCATGGCCGAGCAGGCGCTCGCGTCCGGATCGCCCGCCAACAACCCCGTCGTACCCACCGTGGACGAGATCCAGGATCTCTACGCGCGGATCTACGCCTGACATCCTGCGAGTGAGCAACCGTGATGGCCACGAAAGGCGCGGAGCACGAGATGACGGCCCATGACTGATACCGCTGCGATCGAGGTTCTCGCCGACGTGCACCGCGGCGTCGGCCGTATCCTGCTGAACCGGCCCAAGGCGCTCAACGCCCTGACGACAGGCATGGTCGCCGCCATCGACCGTGTGCTCGCCGCGTGGGAGCACACACCGCTGTCCGCGGTGGTGCTCGCCAGCACCAGCACGAAGGCGTTCTGCGCCGGCGGAGACATCCGCACGATCCGCGAACACAGCCTCGCCGGGGATGCCGAGGCCAGTGAGCGGTTCTTCGCCTCCGAGTACCGGCTCAACGCCCGGATCGCCGAGTATCCCGTGCCAGTCGTGTCGCTCATCGACGGCGTGTGCATGGGCGGCGGTCTCGGTCTGTCCATTCACGGCAGCTTCCGCGTCGTCACCGAACGCGCGGTGCTGGCGATGCCCGAGACCGGGATCGGATTCTTCCCGGACGTCGGAGCCAGCTACTTCCTGCCGAGGCTGCCCGGCGCGATCGGCATGTACCTGGGACTGACGGGGCACCGGCTCGACGCGGCCGACGCCCTGTACACGGGGCTGGCCACGCACTTCGTCCCCGCGGACGGGCTCGACGCGGTCGGGGACGCCCTGGCCGACAACCCCGATGACCCGGTGGACGTCGTCCTGAACCGCCTCGCCGGCCGTTCCCCGGTGGCGGAGAGCACGCTGGCGGAGGTACGCGCAGACGTGGACCGGGCGTTCGGCGCGCCGAGCCTCGGCGAGATCGACAAACGCCTGCGCCACCTCGGCACCCCCTGGGCGCAAGCCGCGTCGGCCGCCCTGGAGTCCGCCTCGCCGCAGAGCCTGGAGATCACTCATGCCCTGCTGGCCCAGGGCAGGCAGCGCACGTTGCGCGAGTGCCTGGCCGCCGAACTCGCCCTCACACGCACGACCATCCGCACGCCGGACTTCCTGGAGGGCGTCCGTGCGGCCCTGGTCGACAAGGACCGCACTCCCCACTGGCAACGTGCGTCGCTCGACGGACGGACACCGCCGGCCTGAGCATGTCCGCCGGTGAGCAGGACATCGCCTCACGCAAGGGGCTGGTGACCGTGCCGGACGCAAGGGTCTGTGACCGGCACAGGTTCAGCCGTTGTCGGGCACCATCGAGACCACGACCTTGCCGGCCTTGGTGCGGCCCTGCTCGACGTGTGCCATCGCCTCGAGTGTCCGGTCGAACGGGAAGGTGCTGTCGATGACAGGGCGGAGCTTCCCGCTGTCGTAGAGGGCGCCGAGCTTGCGCAGTTGGGAGCCGTTGGCCTGCATGAAGAAGAACTGGTAGCGCACGCCCAGCGCCTTGGCCTGCCTGCGGATCTTGCGGCTGAGCGTGTTCATGACCAGGCCCAGGAAGGAGGGGGCGCCGAGCTGCTTGGCGAAGCCGGCGTCCGGCGGGCCGACGACACTGATGGCCAGGCCGCCGGGCTTCAGCACGGTCAGCGACTTCTCGAGATTCGCCCCGCCCAGGGAGTCCAGCACCAGGTCGTAGCCGGACAGCACCGTGGAGAAGTCCTCCTTGGTGTAGTCGACGACGACGTCGGCGCCGAGGCTCCTGACCAGCTCCTCGGTCTTGGTGTCCGTGGTCGTCGCCACGGTGGCGCCGAGGTGCTTGGCGAGCTGGATGACCGTCGATCCGAGGCCACCGGCACCGGCGTGGATGAGCACCTTCTGCCCCGGCTTCACGCGGGCGCGGTCGACGAGAATCTGCCAGGCGGCCAGGGCCACCAGCGGGACCGCGGCTGCCTCTTGGAGGGTGAGTGAGGCGGGCTTGGGCGCGACATCGTCCACGTCGATCGCGATGAACTCCGCGAAGCCTCCCACCCGCAGGTCGCGCGGACGGGCGTAGACCTCGTCGCCGACTTCGATGCCGCGTACGGCGGAGCCGACCCGGGTCACGACGCCGGCCACGTCGTGGCCCAGCACGAACGGAGCCTTGTACTTCAGGAGCTGCTTGAACTCCCCGTTGCGGACCATCTTGTCCAGCGGGTTGATGCTGGCGGCGCTCACTTTGACCAGGACGTCACGGTCCCCGACGGTGGGCTCGGGTACCTCTGCGGCGCGCACGCCGTCCTTGCCGTACTTCTCGACGACGAATGCCTTCATGCCGGCCGCCCTTTCTGCGTGGGTGTCTCGGTGGTCGATGTGATTCCTGGGGCAGGCCCCTGCACGCCCGTTTCTCGTGTGCGGCCGGGTGGATCTGCTGGCCACGACGCTACTGTCTGAGTATAGGAAAGTAAACTCAGGAGAGGTTAGAATCACCCTCATGGATGCGAGGACCGAAACTCTTCAGGCCGCCGGTATGGACGCCCGTCTCGACCGGGACACGTCGAACTGCTCGATCGCCCGGACTCTTGAGGTCGTGGGTGAGAAGTGGACGATCCTGATCCTGCGCGAGGTCTGGTACGGCTCGTCCCGTTTCAGCGACTTCGAACGCGTCCTCGGCTGTCCTCGCAACCTTCTCGCGGCGCGGCTGAAGATGCTCGTCGAGGAGGGGATCCTGGCCACCGAGACCTACAAGGAGCCTGGCTCGCGGAGTCGGCCGAAGTACGTGATCACGCCCATGGGCATGGATCTGGTCCCTGCCGTGATGGGACTCCTGCAGTGGGGTGACCGCTACCGCGCCGACCCCGAGGGCCCGGCCATGCTCACGCGGCACCGTGGATGCGGCGCGCACGTCGACGCCCAGATCCGCTGTGAACAGGGCCACGCCGTGCAGACGGAAGACATCGAGAGCATCCCCGGCCCCGCCTTTCGTATGAGGCCCGCCGAGTGAGCTGAGCGCTGTTGCGCCAGGACTTCGTGGTGGGCTCAGTCTGCCGGGGTGTGCTCACTCCGTCGGGTGCGGGCCTGGTGGAGGCGGACCTTGGTGCGGTTGCCGCAGCGGGACATGGAGCACCAGCGGCGGTTGTGGGCGGGGGAGCGGTCCAGGAAGCGCAGGGCGCAGGTGTCCGAGCCGCAGACGCGTACGCGCCGGATCTCGGCGGACAGGAGCAGCTCGATGGCGTCCTGGGCGACGAGTGCGAGCGCGGCTGTGGGATCGGTGGCGAGGCTCGTGGTGCCGGCGGCCCCCAGGTATCCGTCCGTGATGGCGATCTGCGGGGCCGGTCGGGGGGCCTCCGCTGCCGATTGGTTGAGCAGCGTGATGTCTCCGGATGAGGGCAGTCGGCCGTCGGCGACTGCGAGTATGGCCCGGTCGACCGTCTCGCGCAGTCTTCGGCCCGACGTCAGGACGGCGGTATCGGCGGGCTTCGAGGTATCCGGCGCGAGCAGGCCGGCCTCGCGAAGCCAGCGGACCAGGTCGCCCGAATTACGGAGAGTCTCCTCCGGCGTGGGCCGCCACCGGTCGCGGAGGGTGTTGGTGAAGTCCAGGCACGCCCGCCCGCCATCCCAGATCCACATGTCGTCCGTTGCCACGCCTCCATTCTGCACGTTAGCTTAACCGTCTAAGGCGGTTAGTTCATGCCGAGGAGGCGCATCCATGGGACAGCCGACAGTGACGACCGGAGTGACGGCGGTGGACGGGGTCCGTCTGCACTACGTCCGAGCGGGATCCGGCCCCCTGCTGGTCCTCCTCCACGGCTGGCCGCAGACCTCCGACTGCTGGCGGCCGGTGCTGGCGGATCTCGCCGCAGACTTCACCGTCGTAGCTCCCGACCTGCGCGGGTACGGCCTGAGCGACAAGCCCACGACCGGGTACGACAAGCGGCGGATGGCCGCCGACATGGCCGGCCTCGTCGAGGCGCTCGGCTTCGAGAAGGCCGCGGTCGTGGGTCACGACCGCGGCGCCCGGGTGGGGCACCGCTGGGCGCTGGACCGCCCGGAGCAGGTGGAGCGGCTGGCCGTACTCGACATCGTGCCCACCCGGGAGATGTTCCGCCGCCTGGACGCCTCACTCGCCTCCGGGTACTGGCACTGGCTGTTCCAGATGCAGCCCGATCTGCCCGAACGCCTCGTGGGACCCGACATCCGCGGGTATCTCGAGTACTTCTTCGAGCGGTGGACCTACAACCGCCACGGACTGACCCCCGAAGCGGTCGACACCTACGTCCGCGCGTTCTCCCGCCCAGGCGCGTTGCGTGCGAGTTTCGACGACTACCGGGCCATGGAGCAGGACGTCGCCCTTGACGATCTGGACGCCGCCGAAGGCCGCCGCCTCAGCATGCCGGTACTGGCGCTGTGGGGTTCCGTGGGGCTGCCCTCCCGCCTACCGTCGCTGGAGATCTGGCGCGAGTACGCGGATGACGTCACCGGTGCCGAGATCCCGGAATGCGGCCACTTCATCCCGGAGGAGCGCCCAGAGGTGATGCTGGCGCATCTGCGCGACTTCCTGGCCGCCGCGACGAACCGGTGACAGTGCGGCCGGCTCGGCTCGTCCATCACGAGTGCCACCGGCCGAGCTGCCGTCAGGGAGGACGGCGGGTTGCCGAGGACTGCCGCGCTGCGGCACTCCTCGGCAACCCGCCCACGGCCCGCGATCTGCGCCGGTCTAGAAGGGGGTGCCGAACAGGTAGTAGTTGCCGATGTCGATCACGAAAGGACTTCCGTAGGAGGGGAAGCGCTCGATGATGGCCTGCTTGTAGGCCTGGCCGTCGTCGCCGAGGAGCTCTTGCGCGGCCTGCAGGTACTCGGCCATCTCGGCGAAAACGTCCGGTCCCGCGGGCAGCCCGTGTCCGGGCAGGACCGTGTCGTAAGCCGGGTCGCTGAGCGCCTGGAGGATGTCCAGCCAGCGGGCGACGTCGTTGTTCCCGACGAACACATGAGTGTGGTGGTAGACGAGGTCCTGCGCCACCAGCACGCCGTGCTCGGGCAGCCGGATCAGCAGCTGTTCGGTGGTCTCACCGCCGGAGACGGCTTCGAAGACGAAAGGAACACCGTCGATGACCTCGGTGCCCGGGGTGATCAGATCGGTGGGGGCCGTCTCAGCTGCCGGGACCGGGATGCCGGTCGGGTCCTTGAGGTCGCCCCGCGCCGCCATCTCGTCACGCGTGACCGCCAACGCGTGAATGGGTGCGTCGAAGCGGTGCGCGCCCTGGTAGTGGTCCGGGTGCGCGTGGGTGATGATGAGCCGGTCCAGCGGCTTGCCGAGCCCCTTGGCGTATTCGACGACCTCGTCGGCGTCCGCGACCGTGACCTGGCCGTCCACCGCGATGAGCCGGCTCGGGGTCTCGATCAGCTGGGTGGTTACGTTCAGAGCGGTGTCGGGAGCCGTGTAGCTGTGCACCCGCACGTTGCCCTTGTCGATGATGGTGACTGTGCCTCTCATCGCTCTACTCCTTCTGGTCGTCCGTCGGTGAATGGGTGCGGTAGGCCGAGGCATGCCGATCACCGCTGCGGCGTTGGCGATGTCCGGGACTCAGTGGGCGGGATTGGTAGGACCGCCACCGATAAGCCGCTCCGAACCTCGAAATCTGGCGCGGGGATCAGACGGCGGCCGGGATTTCGCCGGCGAGGTCGGCCGATTCATCGGCCTTGCGCTGCCGGGGCATCAGCAACGCCAGGGCCGCGGCCAGGGCGACCGCACCGGCTCCGACCCAGAGCGCGGGCCTCAGCCCGTCCACGAACAGCGAGGCGGAACCGTAGCCGCCCTGGGCGGAGAAGACCGCCGCCAGCGACGCGACACCGACGGCGCCGCCGACCTCACGGATGGCGTTGTTGGCGCCGGAGGCGATGCCCTGCTCCTGTGGGCGGACGGTGCTCATGACGAGGTTGGCGCTGGGGGCGAAGAACATGCCCATGCCGATTCCGCAGACGATCAGCGCCGGCAGCAGAGCGGTGTACGACACCTGCGGCTCGACGGCCAGTGCCCACAGGCCGAGGCCGACGGCGTTGAGGGCCATGCCCACGGTGACGACGGGAGCGCCGCCGATGCGGTCGGACAGTGCCCCGGCCAGCGGTCCGGCGATCATGGGCATAGCGGTCCAGGGCAGCATCCGCACGCCGGCTTCCATGGGTGAGTAGCCGCCGACGGTCTGGAGGTACTGGCTGAGCAGGAAGATCGCCCCGAACATCCCCAGGAACATCAGCAGACTGGCGGCGTTGATGGCGCTGAAGGAGCGGTGGCGGAAGAGGCGCATCGGCAGCATCGGGTGTTTGGCGCGCAGTTCGTAGAGGACGAACCCGACGAGGAGGACGGCGCCCGCGATGAAGCCGGTCAGGACCGGGGTGCTGGTCCAGCCGTCGGCGTTGCCGCGCACCAGGGCGTAGACGATGCCGAAGAGGCCGCCGCTGGCCAGGACTGTTCCGACCAGGTCGAGGCTCGGGTTCGGGCCGTGACTTTCGTCCAGCCGCAGCAGGGCGAGGGGGATCAGTGCCAGGCCGATCGGGACGTTCACCCAGAAGATCCACTGCCAGGAGAGGTGCTCGGTGAGTGTGCCGCCGATGAGCGGTCCAGTGGCGACGGCTATGCCGCTGGCCGCGCCCCAGATGCCGAAGGCCACGCCGCGCCGTTCGGCGGGCACGGCCGCGGCCAGCAGGGTGAGGGTCAGCGGCGTGACGATCGCGGCGCCGACGCCCTGCGCGGCGCGGGCGGCGATCAGTTCACCCATGCCGGGGGCGAGCGCGGCCGCGGCCGAGGCGGCGGTGAAGAGCGCGAGCCCGATGGCGAAGAGTCTCCGGCGGCCGAAGCGGTCGCCGAGGGAGGCGCCGAACATGAGCAGGACCGCGAAGGTGAGGGTGTAGGCGCTCACCGTCCATTCGAGGTCTTCGAGGCCGCCGCCGAGGTCCTCGCGGATGGAGGGGAGGGCGGTGGTGACGATCAGGTTGTCGAGCGCGGTGATGAACCCGGCCATGCTGGTGATGACCACGGCCCAGACGGCGCTGCCGCCCCGGGCCGCTTGCTTGCGGTGCTCTTTCATGACGTTCCCTTGGCAGACGTACTGGGCGATTGATCAGTGGATGTGGAGGCCGGGGCGCGACGATGCGGCCTGCGCTACCGAGGACCGGACCGCTCTCCACGGGCCCGGCACGGATTCCTGGGCGGCTGAGCCTCAGGGGAGCTGCGGGTAGAGCACGGAGACACCGCCGGACAGCGCGGCCTGTGCCTGGCGGGCGGCGTTGTCGGCGAGGATCTCGTAGGCGCCGGCGGCGATGCCGTCCACGGCGATCCGGGCGATGTCGGCCGGGTCGGACTTGGCCGCGTCGACGTCCCGGACCATGTCGGTGTCCATGTAGCCGACGTGCAGCCCGGCCACCCGGATGCCCTGGTCGGCGAGCTGCACGCGCAGGGTGTTGGTGAGCGACCATTCCGCGGACTTGGCGGCGCAGTAGGCGCCGAGCTCCGGGAAGCTGACCCAGGACAGGCCGGACAGGATGTTCAGGATCGTCCCGCCGCCGTTGGCTGCGATCTGGGGTGCGAAGGCGCGGGCCACCGAGAGGGTGCCGAAGTAGTGGGTGTCCATCTCCAGGCGGATGTCGTCCAGGTCGGCATTGAGCAGGTCGGCGCCGCTGGAGGACCCCGCGTTGTTGACCAGGACCGTCACATCGCCGGTGGCCTCGGCGGCGGCTGCCACGGAGGCGGGGTCGGTGATGTCGAGCGCGATCGGCTTGACGCCCGGCAGGTCGACGTGGTCGGGGTTGCGGGCGCCGGCGTAGACGGTGGCGCCGCGGCCGAGCAGTTCGGCGGCGAGGGCCCGGCCGAAGCCCCGGTTGGCTCCGGTGACAAGGACGGTGCTGGTGGAGAGGTCCATGGATGTTCCCGGTGAAGTGGGTCATTGGAGTATGACCGTAATTCTAAATAGGTGGAGTCGGTGATCGCAAGCGCTCTGCGTGGAGAGGGTGTGCCCCCGCGCCCCTGGCGCGCCGACCGTGCCCGCCAACACGACAAGGGCCTGCTGCGCACGCGGCAGGCCCCTGTCGCGGTCCGTCGAAGGCTGGACTCAGAGCTTGACGATCATCTTTCCGACGTTCTCGCCCCGCATCATCGCCAGGAAGGCGTCGAAGGTGTTGTCGAGGCCCTCCCGTACGGTCTCGCGGTAGTGGAGCTTGCCCGTGGCGAGCCAGCCGCCGACCTCGCGGACGAAGTCGGGCTGGAGGTCCAGCTCCTCGCTCACCATGAACGACAGGATGTCCGAACGTGTCACGGACAGGTTCCACAGGTTGCGCGGCCCCACGACCTCCTCGCCGTTGTACTGGGAGACCATCCCGCACAGGACGATCCGCGCGTGCAGCTTGAGTGCGCCGATCGCCGCCTCCAGGTGCTCGCCCCCGACGTTGTCGAAGAAGACGTCGATGCCTTCCGGCGCCGCCTTGGCCAGCTGCTCGGCAACCGGCCCGTTCTTGTAGTTGAACGCCGCGTCGTAGCCGTACTCCTCGACCAGCAGCTTGACCTTCTCGGCCGAGCCCGCGCTGCCGATCACCAGACCGGCACCCTTCAGCTTGGCGATCTGGCCGGCGATGCTGCCAACCGCGCCCGCTGCGCCGGAGACGAAGACCGTGTCGCCCTCCTTGATCTTCGCGAACCGCTCAAGGCCGATGTACGCGGTGAGGCCGGTGACGCCGAGCACGCCCAGGTAGGCGGGGAGCGGCGCGAGATTCGGGTCCACCTTCTGGGCGGTCGCCGCGTCGAGGACCGCGTGGTCGCGCCAGCCGAGGAAGTGCACCACGTGGTCGCCGGGCGCGAAGCCCTCGGCGTTGGACGCCAGGACGCGGCCGACCGCGGGGCCGTCCAGCGGTGCGCCCACCTCGTAGGGCTCGATGTAGGACTTCTTGTCGCTCATCCGGCCGCGCATGTAGGGGTCGACCGAGAGGTACTCGTTGGTGACCAGGAGCTGCCCCGGGCCGGGCGTGGGGAGTTCCACCTCGCGCAGCGAGAGGTCGGACGTCGCCGGCCGGCCTGCCGGGCGCGAGTCCAGGTGCCATGCGTGTGCCGTGGTGGGCAGGTTCTGCTCGGACATGTTGATCAAGTCCCTTCGGTGGGGAGGTGTGCTCGGATTTCTGGTGAACAGAAAGGTCTGTCTACTGGACTGAACGGAAGAGTCTGTTCGCCGCGGTCGCGATGTGGGCTCAGCCGGACTCCGGGCAGGCCGCGTCGAGGAGGTCGCGTGCTGCCCGCTTGGCGGCCTCGGCGGCGGCGTCGGCCCGTTCGACGCGTGTCGCCGCCAGCGTGCCGTCGATGAGAAGCGTGAGCTGGAATGCGAGCGTCTCCGGGTCTGCCGCGCCGGCTGCGGCGGCCAGGTCGCGCACCCATTCGCGGACGGCGCGCTTGTGCTCGGCGGTGATGGTGTGCGCGCTGCTGCCGGGGGCGTACTCCGCCACCGCGTTGATGAACGCACAGCCCAGCGTGCCCTCTCGCGCCGCGTACTCCAGTGCGACGAAGAGGCCGAAGAGCTGCTCGCGTGGGTCGTCCCCGGCCGCGAGTGCCGCTGATCGCAGCTGGCGCCGCCAGCTGTCGTCCATCCGCCGCAGGTAGGCGGCGACCACGTCGTCCTTGCTGGGGAACTGCTTGTACAGCGTGGCCTTGGCGACTCCCGACTCGGCGATCAGCCGGTCCACCCCGACGGCGTGGATGCCGTGGGCGTAGAACAGCTCGCAGGCGGTGTCGAGAATGCGGTCCCGGGCCGGGAGTCGCTTGGGCGAGGTGGTCATGAGGTGTAAGTTAACAGACAGGTCTGTCTACTGCAAGATTATGGACAGACTTGTCTGTCTATCCAGCGGCTGACTACGAGGAGATGTTCGATGGGAAGCATTGATGGCCTGGATCTCGGGACGTTCGGGGTCTACACCTTCGACTTCGAGGTCCAGCCGGCGGCGCGGATACGCGAGTCGGTTCGGGAGCTCGAGGAGCAGGGCTGGCGGGCGTTGTGGATTCCCGAGCTCCTCGGGCGCGACGCGTTCACGCACGCCGGCTATCTGCTCTCCTGTACCGAGCAGATGCGCGTCATCAACGGCATCGCACAGATCTGGTCACGTGGAGCCCGGTGGGCGTACGGCGCCGGCCTCCTGCTGGCCGACGCCTACCCCGACCGGCACGTGCTCGGTCTGGGATTCGGCGGCGGGCAGGGGCCGGGCACCAAGCCCCTGGCGGCCATGACCGCCTACCTCGACGAGATGGACGCACTCCAGACGCAGACGCCCAACCCCCTGCCGAAGGCTCCGATGCGCCGCATCATGGCCGCGTACGGGCCCAAAATGCTTGAGCTGGCCGGCGAACGCACGGCCGGCGCGCAGACTTATCACGTCAACGTGGCGCACACAGCGCAGGCACGCGAGATCCTCGGGCCGGACGCGTTCCTGGGCGTCGAGCACGCGGTGCTGTTCGAGTCCGACCCCGACAAGGCCCGCGCGATCGCGCGCGAACATCTGCACATCTACCTGAACTCCCCTTACAACGTTGCGAAGTTCCGTCGCCTCGGCTACTCGGAGGAGGAGATCGCCGCCGGCAGCGACCGCATCGTCGACGACCTGGTGTTCTGGGGCGACCTGGACACCATCGTCGAGAAGCTCCATGCTCATGTCGCGGCCGGAGCCGATCATGTCGCGGTGCAGGTGATCGGGATCGAGCCGGGCGAGTCCGCAATGCCGTACTGGCGCATGCTCGGCGAGGCACTCCTGCCTCCGGGCGGCAACGCCTGACCTCGTAGTTTGTGCAGGGCGCCGCGCCCATGAAGGGTCGCGGCGCCCGTGACCGGGGTGGCCTGCCGATGAAGCCAAGCCGCACAGCGTGTGTCACGCGGTCGGGGAGCGGAGGTCCTTGCGGAGGATCTTGCCCGATGCGGACTTGGGGATGACATCGATGAACTCGACGCGCCGGACCTTCTTGTACGGGGCGACCTGACGCGCGACGAACTCGATGACCTCGTCCGCGGTGAGGTCGGTGCCGGGCCGGCGCACGACGAAGGCCTTGGGGATCTCCTCACCGTCGTCGTCGGTGACCCCGATGACCGCGGTGTCGGTGACGGCCGGGTGGGTCAGCAGCAGGGCCTCGAGTTCGGCGGGCGGGACCTGGTAGCCCTTGTACTTGATCAGTTCCTTGAGCCGGTCGACGATGAACACCCGGCCGGCGTCGTCGACCTGGGCGAGGTCGCCGGTGTGCAGGAACCCGTCGGAGTCGATCGTGGCCGTGGTCGCCTCCTCGTTGCCGAGATAGCCGGTCATCACGTTCGGTCCCTTGACCCACAACTCGCCCGGCTCGCTCAGACCTTGTGTGGGGTAGGCGATCTCCTTGCCCGTGGCGGGATCGACGATCTTGTTCGTGGTGTTGGGGACGGGCCATCCGCAGGAGCTGAGCGGCGCGGCCTCACCGAAGTGTTCCTGACCGCCGTCCGCGGGCATGCAGTGGCTGACCGGGCTCAGTTCGCTCATGCCGAAGCCCTGGAGCACCCGCACGGTCAACCGCTTGGCCACGGCGATTCCGAGTTCGGCGTCCAACGGTGCGGCGCCGGACAGGATGACACGCAGCGATGACATGTCGTACTGGTCGACCAGTGGATGCTTGGCCAGCGCCACCGCGACCGGAGGCGCGATGAAGCCGTAGGTGATCCGGTGGTTCTGGATGGTGCCCAGGAAGTCGGTCAGATCGAAGCGGGGCATGACGACCAGTGTCGCCCGCGCCTGCAACGCGGCGTTGAGCAGCACGGTCATGCCGTAGATGTGGAAGAAGGGCAGTACCGCGAGGATCTTGTCGTCGGATCTCATCGCGAGCAGCGGCCGGATCTGCGCCATGTTGGCCACCAGGTTCCGGTGGGTGAGCATGACGCCCTTGGGGTTGCCGGTGGTTCCGGAGCTGTAGGGCAGCACCGCCAGGTGGGTGGCGGGATCGAAGTCGACCTGCGGTGCCGGGGCGCCCTGGGCGAGCAGGTCGTCGGCGTTCGGGTGTCCGGTGGCGGCAACGCCGTCGCCATCCAGGACGATCAGGTTCTCCGCCGTGATCCCGACCGTCCGGGCCGCCTCCTGCGCCTGCGGCAGCAACGCGCTGACAGTGATCAGCATCGTCGCGTTCGCGTCGGTGAGCTGCTTGGCGATGTCATGGGCGGTGAACAACGCGTTGATGGTGGTCGCGGTGGCACCGGACCGCAGAATGCCGTGGAAGGCCACGGCGAACAGGGACGAGTTCGGCGCCAGGAGGCCCACCACGTCGCCGACGCCGATCCCGCGAGCGGCCAGCGCGCCGGCCGTCGCGTTCACCCGCTCGATCAGTTCCCGGTACGTGGTGTGCGCGCCACCGGCGGTGTCGATGAGCGCGACATGATCCAGATCCGCCTGATCGACGTCTGTGAAGAGGAAGTCGAAGACGCTAGCTTCGGGGATGTCAACGTCGGGGAACGGGCTGGCGAACATGAAGGGTCTCCATTACTGGTGCAGCGATCAGAGGGTGGTCGCCGCGTCGTGCGTGACGGTGCGATGAGCCGGCGCCGACGAGGGATGTGCCGGGCCGGGTTGGTCGGCGCCTTGCGCGTCGGCGAGAAACGCCAGGACGCGGGTGGCGAACTCGTCGGGGCATTCGATCTGCGGCATGTGACCGATCCCGGTGAACAGATGGGTCTCGGCGTGGGGGAGGAGCCGACGGGCGGATTCGAGGTGACGAGCGGGCAGGACACGGTCACGGTCGCCCCAGATGATCAGGGTGGGACGGGGTCCTTCGCGACCGCCGCGGTCAACTCGGCGCGCCAGCGGGGCTTGGTGCCGCGTGGGGTGGCGAGTTCACGGACGGCCTCGAGCAGTACGGCGCGCGGGTCGGGTTGGCGGGCGACGGCCAGGGCGTGGTCGATCCGCACCGTGGTGGCCAGTCCCGGGTCGGCGAAGGACAGGCGTTCGGCCATCCTCGCGCCGGCGCGGGTGGTGCGACGAGTGACCAGACGGCCGAGAACGGGGGCGGCAAGCAGCCGCAGCGGGAGCGCGACCTCGGAGCCGAAGCCGGCACTGTTGACCAGCACCAGGCCGGCCACCCGTTCCGGGTCGAGGACGAGCAACTGCTGCGCGACCGCGCTACCGAGCGAGTTGCCGAGGACATGCAGCGGCCGCTGCTCGCCGAGGGCGTCGAGAGTCTCGATCACCCCACGTGCCAGCACCTCCAGTGTGGTGGGCTCGGGGGAGCGGGCGGAGAACCCGAAGCCCGGGAGGTCGAGGGCGATCAACCGGTGTCCCTGGGCAAGGCGTGGGTACTGCGGGGCCCAGTCCTCGAGACTGCGGCCGATGCCGTGCAACAGCAGCAGGGGCGGGTCGGCCGGGTCCCCCTCGATACGGACTCGGGTGCGTCGACCGTTGACGGAGATGAGGGCGGGCGTGCTCATGCAGCCGCTTCCTCAGGCGTCGCCGTCGCGCCCGGTGCCGTGGCCGGGCCCACCACGGTGGCGGTGAACTTCAGAGCGGGGTCCTCCACCGGGCCGCCCAGGCGGGCACGATCGAGCGCGTAGTTCTGGCTCACCGTCCACGGGCCGTGGGAGCCCTGCTGCGGGAACAGGTGCATGGCACGGTTGACGTATGCCGTGTCCATGTCGAGGAACGGTCGTCCGGTGAGCGACGGGTCGTCGGCGACCGGGGTGACGGTGGCGTAGCCGTGGCGGTCCATGTGGGCGAGCAGCCGGCACAGGTGATCGGAGACCAGATCGACCTTGAGCGTCCACGCGTTGGTGGTGTAACCGAGCGCGAACGCGAAGTTGGGCACGCCGCTGACCATCATGGACTTGTAGATGAAATGGTCGTGGAGATCGACGGCCTGCCCGTCGACGTGCAGCGCGATCCCGCCGAAGGGCAGCATGTTCAGTCCGGTGGCCGTGACGATGATGTCGGCGTCGAGTTCGGTACCCGACTCGAGCAGGATCCCGTGTCCGGTGAACCGCACGATGCGATCGGTGACCACGGATGCCGCACCGCTGGAGATGGCCTTGAACAGGTCGGAGTCCGGGACCACGCACAACCGCTGGTCCCATGGGTTGTAGCGGGGGTTGAAGTGGGTGTCGACCGCGTAACCCGCGGGAAGCGCACCGGCGTTGAACTTGCGGATCAGACGGCGCATCTGCTTCGGGTAACGTCGGCTGAGAGCCAGGATCAGGCGCTGGCGGTTGATGTTGATCCGTCGTGAGACCCGCCACGCGACCGTCTCCGGCAGCAGCCGGCGCAGGGTGTTGGCGATCGGGTCCTGGCGCGGGACCGGCAGCACGTACGACGGTGAGCGCTGCAGCATCGTGACGTGACCCGCCTTCCCGGCCATCGACGGCAGGAGCGTCACGGCGGTCGCGCCGCTGCCGATGACGACGACCTTCTTGCCGGCGTAGTCGAGATCCTCCGGCCACTGCTGCGGGTGGACGATCGGGCCGCGGAAGTCCTCGCGCCCCTCGAAATGGGGGGTGTATCCGCCGGCGTAGTCGTAGTAGCCCGCAGCGGAGAACAGCACGCCGCAGGTGACGTCGAACTGCTCGCCGTCGCCGGTGCGCTCGAGTGTGACGGTCCAGCGCGCCTTGTCGGACGAGAAGTCCGCGCGGAGCACCTTGTGCCCGAGGTGCAGGTGCCGGTCGAGGCCGTCGTCGGAGATCGCCTCGTGCAGGTAGTCGAGGATCTCGTGGGCGTCGGCGATGGCGTTGTCCTTGGTCCACGGCTTGAACCCGAAGCCGAAGCTCTGCATGTCGGCGTCGGACCGGATGCCGGGGTAGCGGAACAGGTCCCAGGTCCCGCCGATCGCGTCGCGTCCGTCGACGATGGCGAAGGTCCGGCCGGGCTGCTTCGTCTTCAGGTGATGACCCAGGTCGATGCCGGAGATGCCGGCTCCGACGATCAGCACGTCGACGTAGTCGAGTCTCCGTGCCACCTCGGCGGCTGCGCTCATGTCAGTTCCCTTCGTTTCGTGGGGTGTTCGTGACGAGCCGGGAAGGGCCGTGGTCACCGAGGCGAGATCAGGACACGAGGTCCGGGTCGAGCGAGATGTCGGGACGTCGAGGAAGCCGGGATGCCGGTAGGCCGGGTCGGGGTAGTCGTAGTAACCCTTGCCGGTCTCCCAGTTCCAGCCGTCCGCGGTCGAGGAAGTTCTTCCTGATGCAGCCGGCGTTGGCGCTCACCTGCACGTCGTCGTTCTCCCTCGCCCAGTGGGAGAGGGCGTCGTACGTGATGGCTGGGCCCGGACGCTTTCCCAGTGCTGTGTCAGGGCGTCGGCGAGTTCTCGCGGGCGTTGGACCGGTCCCCAGTGACCGCTGTCCAGCCGGACAACGTTCGTGGCCCTGACGCTCTTTGCGAGAATGTCGGCGCGCTCCACCGGCTCGAACTGGTCGGCGGTGCCCCAGAACACGAGGGAAGGGCTCGTGAGGTCCGCCAGACCGATCTCCCACTCCGCCCCGACGTGGGCAGCAGAGCGGTAGAGGCGAAGGATGCTCTCCTTCATCGTGGCGTCCAGCCGGCTCGCGGTCTGGTCGGCGCGATGGGCGGGCACGCCGCTGGCCTGCAGCAGCCTGCTCAACTCCGACGCGTCGAACTCGGCCATCCACTGCTCTCCGACCTCGGGGGTCTGCCAGATCTTCCCGAGGTCGTGCCACTCGACCGCACCGCTGACCGATGCGTCGCCGCCGGCCCAGGTCCTCACCAGGTCGGGACGCAGCGAGGCGACGCGGGCGGTGAGGGCGCAGCCCCAGTCATGGCCCACGAGGTCGACCGGGCTGCCGAGTCCCTCCAGCCGGGCGATGATCCAGTCGACGTACTCCTCCTTGGTGGAGGTGAAGCCTTCCGGCACGGGGCACCCGAAGCCGGGCAGTGCGAGTGCGCGGACATCGGTTCGCGTCAGGTGGGCAAGGACGTCGTCCCATACGTGGTAGGTGTCCGGGACGCCGTGAACGAATACGGCAGGCACAGGATCTCTCCGGTCGGCTGATGATTCCCAGGAGGTGTTGCGGATCGGACTTGGTGGCGCGGAAGCCCAGGACAGGGGGACCGCTGACGGGCACGGCAGTCCACGAGGCTGACCTGCCATGTCAGGAGAGCGGGGGAACTCCACGACCGGTGGTCCGGGCGAAAGGCAGATGGTGTTCTCGCCGGAGGCGTTCAACGACTGTCTGTTGTCGAGTAGTTGAATGCTCAGAGGCAAGGCGCCGCAGCAGCACCGGTATCGGTCCCGCCGGCTACTGCGGGAGAGCGAGGTGTCTCACGCCCGCCCGCTCGATCGGGATCGGCGCGTTGTCCGGCGTGCCCGGGAGGAGGGGCGCGGGCATACGGCTGCCCGAGTGGTTCCGAGTCGGCGCATGGCGCTGATCACCGAGAGCCTCCGGTCGAGCCGTAATCGATCACTCCGGCGGCTCGCCGTGATCGCTGCGCGGTGTTGTCGGACGGCTCGGCCGCTTGCTGAAGCGCTCATGGCACACCTCGTCGTGTGACTGCCCCCGCCTTGGCGGCGGCGAGTGGAGCGGTGCTCGGCCATCTGATCCGAGCGGGCCGCCCACGTGCTCACGCTCGTTTGCGGGCTCGGGGGCTCACACTAGGAGAGTCACTACCATCATGCAAGTAACTGGTTGTCGTGATGGTGGTCACCGTGGGCTCACGAGACCTGCTCGTTCCTCCGCTCGAGTACGGCACGGAGCCGTTCGTCCGCGGACGGACCCGGCAGGAACGTGGTGTGCTCCTCATCGATGGGGTGACCGGTCGTCCGGTCGATCAGCAGCGGATCGACATCGGCGCCTGACTCCTTGTCCACCAGGCGAACGTTCGGCGCCTTTGGCGGGAAGTGCTTGGTGCCGAAGACGTACAGGGCGGTGAGCACCGGCTGGAATGCGTGTCCCGCCTCGGTCAGGACGTACTCGTCCCGCGGAGGGCGTTCGCTGTAGCGGCGGCGCTCGAGGAGGCCGGCCTCGACGAGCGCGCCGAGTCGGCGGGTCAGGGAGTTCGGTGAGATGCCCAGGCTCTTCTGGAACCCGTCGAACCGGGTGATGCCATGTGTCGCGTCGCGCAGGATGAGGATGCTCCACCACTCGCCGACCCGTTCCAGCGCCAGCGCGACCGGGCAGCTCATGTCCTGAAAGCTCTTCCGTTCCATGATGGAAGTCTACGGATGAGGCATCGGCACCCGACGCTGTGAGTCACCGGCCGAGCTGATCGTCTCCGCAGCCCGCAGCAGGGCGATCAGCCGCCCGGCACTCAAGACGGCCGGGCGTGCGCGGACCCCGGCACGCCTCGCCGGCGTGCGCGCAGTTGTCTGGGCGATTCTCCGTACCACCGCCGGCAGGCTCGCGTGTAGCTGCTGGTCTCGGAGTAGCCGAGCATGGTCGCGATCTGGGAGATCTGTATGCCGGTGGCGGAGAGGTCCCATGCCATGTCGCGCCGCACGTCGTCGAGGATCTCCTCGAAGGACGTGCCCGACTCGGCGAGCTTGCGCTGGAGCACCCGCGGGTGCAGGGACATCGCCCTCGCGACCGCGACCAGGTCGGCGTGGTTGACGACCAGAAGCCGCTGGGTCATGCCGCGCACGTGATCGGCGACCGCCAGGTCGGGCCGCAGGCCGGCGAGGTAGTTCTCGGCCAGGGCCAGTGCCGCCGCGTCCCGGCCGCGGATCGACTGGTTCAACGAGTGAGGGGGCAGGTGTATGGAGTTCACCTCCCGCTCGAACTCGATGGGGCACCCGAACATCTCGCGATAGCTCGCCATGGGCGCTATGCGGCGGTGCTGCAGTTCGACCCGGAGCGGAACGAAGCTCTCCCCGAGCATCAGCCGGAAGGCGTCCATCGCGATGCCGAGGCCCTTCTCGACCATCTGGTCGCGATGAGCGAGTCGTCGCAGGTTCGTCGAGAACGTGAAAATCGCCGCGTGCGGCTCGCGGATCAACTCGGTGGAGTCGGGGGGCGCCAGGTGGTGCAGGCACCGGGAGACCCCGTCGATCGCCGCCGCCACGGTTTCCGCGTTGCGGATGATGACCGCGACGGGACCCAGCATCTGGATGCCCTGCCTGCGGGCCAGCCGCATCCCGAAATCGGGGCAGTCGAGCTCCTGGGCCGCGTCCCCGATCACGGCGGCCACGGAGGAGTAGGGGAGAAACGTGTCGTAGTCACCGGCGGCCCCAGGATCGACGCCGTGGGAGCGCATGAGGGCGTCGGGATCGCCGCCGAGACCGGACACCAGCTCGGCGACATTGAGGAGCGCGAGACCACGGATCAGGTCGGTCACAGTCGCCAAGTGTCAACTAATAGTCGCATCAGGACAAGTTCCGGAACCTCGCTCGGTGCCAGCATCCTCATCGGCGTCACCTCGCCAGCGTGACGATCTCCGTCTTCGAGGAAGCAGACAGAGCCATGCAAAACCACGTTCATGCAGGACAAACCCTCGTCGCCAGCGGTCGCTGCGACGCCGGCGCGAGGAGCATCTCATGTCGATGAAGGCAGTCGTCATGATCAACAGCGGACTCGAGGTGGTCGAGGCGCCGCTCCCGCAGCCCGGCCCCGGAGAGGCCCTCGTCAAGGTCCTCGCGGCGGGAATCTGCGGCAGTGACCTGCACTGTGTCACCCATGGCGCCCAGCTGCTGGACAGCGCCAAGGAGGCAGCGGGAGTAGAGCTGTTCAAGCTGGACGAACCGGTCGTCCTCGGCCACGAGTTCTGCGCCGAGATCGTCGAGTACGGTCCCGGCTGCCGCGAGACGCTCGCCCCCGGCAGCCGCGTCGTCTCGGTGCCGTTCCTCCTGAGGCCGGAACCCGTCACCCTCGGCTTCGGGGGACCAGGCACCCCGGGTGCGTACGCCGAGTACATGCTGCTGTCGGAGGACCTGCTCGTGCCGGTGCCCGACCACGTCCCCGACGACATCGCGACGCTCGCGGAACCGCTCGCGGTCGCCCTGCACGCCGTCAACCGCGGCGGTCTGGGGCCCGACGACGTGCCGCTCGTGATCGGCTGCGGCCCCATCGGGCTCGCGGTGATCGCGGTTCTGAAGATGCGGGGCATCGGCCCGATCGTCGCGTCGGACTTCTCGCCCTCGCGCAGGGCGATGGCCACCGCCCTCGGCGCCGACGTCGTGGTCGACCCGCGCGAGACGTCGCCCTACGAGTCCTGGCAGGAGGTCGCCGCCTCCTCCGACGCGACGAAGTGGGGCCGGCAGACCCCGATGTTCCCCGGCGCGGGCCTCCGACCCTCCGTCGTCTTCGAGTGCGTCGGTGTCCCCGGCATCATCCAGCAGATCCTGGCCGGGGCCGCGCCCTGCTCGAAGGTCGTCGTCGCGGGCCTGTGCATGGTGCAGGACTCCTTCTACCCGAGCTTCGCGATCATGAAGGAGATCGACCTGGCCTTCTGCATCTCCTACACGCCCGAGGAGTTCGCCCAGGCCCTGGGCCACATCGCCTCCGGGGAGCTGCAGGTCGAGGCGTTCATCACCAGCCGCGTCGCACTCGACGACGTGCCCGAGGCCTTCGCGAGGCTGGCCGACCCCGAGAAGGACGCCAAGATCATCGTCCTTCCGTGACCTGATCCGATCCGAGTCGAGCCGCCTTCCCGCCCGCTGCACGCGACGGGACCCGCCTCGGCGGGCCGCGGCAATCATGAGAAAGCAGGCACCCGTCATGACCGCCGAACTGACCGCGAACAAGGTCCCTGTCGTCTCGCTCCCGCAGACCGAGCTGCTCACGGTCCACGTGAACGAGATCCCCGTCCTGAAGGACTCCCTGGGCCCCGGGATCGACTTCCAGCCGCTGTTCCTCGACCCCGAGGTCGGGGTCTGGGTGATCATCGGCACCTTCGCCCCGGGTGTGGAGCTGCCCATCCACCTCCACACCGGTCCGGTGCACGGTTACACCCTGAAGGGGGAGTGGATCTACAAGGAGTACCCGGACCAGCCGCAGACCGCCGGGTCGTACCTCTACGAGCCGGCCTCCTCGGTCCACACCTTCGCCGTCCCGGAGACGACCACCGAGCCCACGGTCGTGCTGTTCATCGTGTACGGCGCCAATGTCGGCTTCACCGACGAGGGTCAGTTCCACTCGGTCCTCGACGCCGTCACCGTCCAGAAGCTGACCGAGGACTGTGCACGGGCGCAGGGTCTCGGTGCCATCAGGTACCTGACGGGTGGCACGGCGAAGTTCAGCGACGCGTAACCAAGGACCGGCGGTGCGGGCATCGGGCCGAAGCGGCGAACCGATGTCCGCACCGCCCTCGTTCGGGGCGGCGCGACGGGACCGCGCCGCCCCGAAGAAACGTTTCTGTACACAAGAGCGACATGGAGGCCGCCAATGCCCCTCTCCGAATGGGAAGAGCGCACCGTCCGGGTCAACGGACAGCGCATCCACCTGCGGATCGCCGGTACGTCCGGCCCGATCGTCCTGATGGTCCATGGTTTCCCCGAGTCCTGGCACTCGTGGCGGCACCAGATGGACGCGCTGTCCGACGCCGGCTATCGCGCCGTGGCGATGGACGTGCGGGGATACGGCCGCTCGTCCAAGCCCGCCGACGTGGCCGCGTACCGGATCACCGAGTCGGTCGCGGACTGCGTCGGCGTGGTCGAGGCACTGGGCGAGTCGAGCGCCGTGATCGTCGGCCATGACTACGGGGCTCCGGTGGCGTGGGCCTCGGCGTGGACCCGGCCCGACGTCTTCCGCGGGGTCGTGGCGCTGAGCGTGCCGTTCGGCGGCCGAGGCCAGTCGGGGCTGCCGGGCAACCCCTTCGGCGAGCGGCGGCCGAGCGAGGTCTACCGCGAGCTGGCGGGCCCCGACATGCTGTTCTACCAGGAGTACTTCGCACTCCCCGGCGGCGTTGCGGAACAGGAGATCGAAGAGGACGTGCGGTCGTGGGTCATCAGCGGCCTCTACAGTCTGTCCGCGGACCGTCCCCTGCCGCCCGAGCTCGCCGGTGCCGACCTCACGTCACTCCCGCCGGACTTTCTCCGGGAGTTCGTCCGGGGCGCCATGTGCGTGCCGCGGACGGAGAAGTTCGGCGCGAGACTGGAACTGCCGGAGAAACTGCCCCACTGGATCGACCAGGACGAGGTCGACTTCCTCGTCGCCGAGCTGGAGCACACCGGACTGACCGGCCCGCTGAACTACTACCGGACCCTCGATCTGAACTGGGAGGTCCTCGGGGAATACCAGGACAGTCCGGTGACCGTGCCCGCACTCTTCATCGGGGGCGACCGGGACGTGACGACGATCTGGAGCCAGGAGGCGATCGCCCGGATAGGGGAGAAGGTACACGACCTGCGAGGATCGGTGATCCTGGCCAACTGCGGGCACTGGATCCAGCAGGAGCAGCCCGAGGCGGTCAACAGGGAGCTCCTCGGCTTCCTCAGCGGTCTCTGATGCGCTACCACGACGGTCTCTGACCCGGGAACGAGCACACTGACCGGGCTGGGCGGCGGCGGTGAGGGTCGTTGCCGCCCAACCCTCAGACGTACAACCCCCCTCGGCAAACGGGGAGGTGCTCACACATACCTTTGCCCGTACCTCTTGAGTTGCGGGAACCGACGTCCACCTGGCTTCCGGCAGGGTGCCCGGTCCTTCAGGGCAGGGGTAACCGGATCGCAGTTAGGGCGATCCGGCGTTCTCGTCCGGGACGCGGAGGGTGGCCACGGATGGGTGGTGGTGACGGGGAGTCGAGGGTCCTCGGACCGGTGGCTGGCGGTCGGCGGTCAGCGGGGTGGTCACTCGCATGGGTGATGGTGATCGATGTTGTGCGCGGCCGTGGAACGTGTGGTCTACGTTCGCGGTATGGCGCGGTTTCGGTTGTATCCGACGGGCGGGCAGGTGCGGCAGATGCTGCTGCACTGCGCGCACGCGAGGTACGTCTGGAACCTCGCCGTCGAGCAGCACGCGCACTGGCGGAAGGGCCGCAGGTCCGCGCCGGGGTTTGTCGAGCAGTGCCGTCAGCTCACCGAGGCCCGGCGCGCCAATGAGTGGCTGGCGGCCGGGAACGCGGACGTGCAGCAGCAGGCCCTCAAGGACTTCGCGAAGGCCAAGCAGGCACGTTTCACGTCCGGGTTCGGTGAGCCGACCTGGCGCAGGAAGTTCGTACCGACCGCCTCCCCGAGTACCACGGCGACGGCTCGGTGAAGCTGAACGCGAAGACCGGCAGACAGGTCATGGGCCGCTCGGTCGTGGTGCGCAAGCTCAACCGGCGGTGGGCGCAGGTGAAGGTGCCCGGCTGCGGCTGGGTCCGCTTCCGCCTCAGCACCGGCGGCAAGGGCGCGAAGCTGCCCGACGCGAAGACGTTCCGCGTCACCTTCCGCAACGGGCAGTGGCATGCCGCGTTCGCCGTCGTCCCCGGGCCGGTCCCCGCGCCCGGCACGGGTGAGGTCATCGGCATCGACCGGGGCGTCACCATCACCGCCGCCCTCTCCGACGGGCGGAAACTGAACTGCCCGCAGCTCACCGTCCGGGAACGCGCCCAGGTCCGCAAACACCAGCGGCGCGCCGCCCGCGCCCCCAAGGGCAGCGAGCAGAAGGCGGCCGGGTACGCGGCCGTCGCCCGGCTCAGGGCCCGCGAGGCTAATCGCCGCAAGGACTGGTGCGAGAAGACCAGCACCCTGCTCGCCCGCACCTACGACCTGATCCGGTTCGAGAAGCTGAACATCAGGAACATGACCCGCTCCGCGAAGGGAACCGTGGAGCAGCCCGGCCGGAACGTGGCGCAGAAGGCGGGGCTGAACCGGGGCATCCTCGCCCAGGGCTGGGGCCTGCTCCGGCAACGCACCGAACACAAAGCCCCTGGCCGAGTCGAGGACGTCCCGGCCCCGTACACGTCTCTGCGGTGCAGTGCCTGCGGATGGATCGACAAGAACTCGCGCAAGAGCCAAGCCGAGTTCGTGTGCTCCTCCTGTGGCTTCACCTGCAACGCGGACACCAACGCAGCATCCAACGTCGCGGCAGGACAGGGCGGGATCCCCCGCCCCCGGCGAACAGCCGGTGCCGGAGGGGTGACAACGGCCACCAGCCGTTCGAGCACCCGTGAACCCCAACCCACCCGGGTTGGAATCCTTCTCTTTTAGAACCCGTCTTTGAACCCCCGATCGCACTGTCAGGCGAGTGACTTTGGGGTGCGGCTGCTCGCCACGAGGCCCTGTCCGCCCGTCAACCCTCGTGGCCGAGAAAGGCATTGGCACTCCCTGGCCACAGCAATCCCTTGAGTCGCTTTGCGCGCGGCACTCACTCTGAGTACTGGCTTCCGCTCCACGAGGGCGGAGGCGTTTCAGCGTTCAGGGGAGGACCTCCACACATGCGAAGACTCCACGCCCTTTGGGCCGTGGCAGGAGCGGCCGGGCTGCTCGCCGGGGCGGTCACGCCCGCGGCGGCCGGTCCCGCGTCCCCGCTCACCCAGCCGGGCACCACGCGGGCACCACACACCGACACCCAGACCGTCACCCTCATCACGGGCGACACGGTTTCGGTCACCACCGGGCCCGACGGCAAGTCCGCCGTCGACATCGAGCGCGGCAAGGGCCGTGAGACCGCCACCTTCCTGTCCACCGAGCGCGACGGCGAGGTCAGCGTCTTACCCTCGGACGCGATCCCGCTGGTGAAGGCGGGCCGTCTCGACCCGGCCCTGTTCAACGTCACCCAGCTGGTGAAGCAGGGGTACGCGGACTCGAAGACCGGCACCACCCCGGTGATCGCGACGTACAAGAGCGGCAGCGCGACCCCCGAGGGCGCACGCCGGACGCTCAAGCTGCCCGCGATCGACGGGGCCGCGCTGAGCGCGAAGAAGTCGACCTCGTTCTGGGCCGACATCGCTCCCGCGCTCGGCACCGCACCCACCACGAAGGCCGCGAAGCAGCTCGGCGAGGGCATCGACAAGATCTGGCTCGACGGCAAGGTGCAGGCGTCCCTCGACGTCAGCGTGCCGCAGATCGGCGCACCCGAGGTGTGGAAGTCGGGCTACGACGGCCAGGGCGTCGACGTCGCGGTCCTGGACACCGGCGTGGACACCGGGCACCCGGATCTGGCGGGGAAGCTCGCCGAGACGCAGAGCTTCGTGCCGGGCGAGACGGTGCAGGACGGTCACGGCCACGGCACCCATGTAGCGTCCACGATCGTCGGCTCCGGCGCGGCCTCGGACGGCAAGCGCAAGGGCGTCGCGCCGGGCGCTGATCTGTTCGTCGGCAAGGTGCTCGACAACACCGGCCACGGCCAGGACTCGTGGATCATCGCGGGCATGGACTGGGCGGCCCACTCCGGGGCGAAGATCGTGTCGATGTCGCTGGGCGGTACGGCGACCGGGCCCTCCGACATCCTGAGCGAGACCGTCGACGAGCTGTCCGAGTCCACCGGCACTCTCTTCGTGATCGCGGCGGGCAACTCCGGTCCGGCCGAGCAGACCGTGGGCACCCCGGGCATCGCCGACTCGGCGCTGACGGTCGGCGCCGTCGACAAGTCCGACAAACTGGCCTCGTTCTCCAGCCGGGGTCCACGCGTCGGCGACTCCGCGGTCAAGCCGGAGATCACTGCGCCGGGGGTGGCCATCACCGCGGCCCGCGCCGCCGGCACCACCATGGCCGGCAGTACGCCGGTCGACGACTACTACTCGACGGCGAGCGGTACGTCGATGGCGACCCCGCATGTCGCGGGCGCCGCGGCGCTGGTCGCCCAGGCCCACCCCGACTGGACGGGCCAGCAGATCAAGCAGGCGCTGGCGACCACGGCGAAGACCATGCCGGACGCCGACGTCTTCCAGCAGGGCGACGGCCGCGTCGACGCCGTACGGGCCGTCAATCAGGGCGTCTTCGCGACCCCGGCACTGAGCTTCGGCAAGTACGAGGAGGCCGACACCGAGGTCGCCACCAAGGACATCACGTACACCAACACCACGGACAAAGCGGTGGAGTTGAAGGTGTCCTCGTCACTTCGCGACGCCGCACTGAACGCGGACGCGGTCACCGTCCCGGCGAAGGGCACCGCCACCGTCGCGGTCACGGTCGACCCGGCCAAGGAGGCGACGGGCCGGTACACGGGCCACATCACCGCGAGCGCCGACGGTGTCCTCGTCACCACCGCCATCGGCTTCGAGAAGCTGCCGAAGACCTACGACCTGAAGGTGTCGCTGCTGGGCCGCGACGGCAAGCCGTCCACGTCCGCGTCGCTCTTCATGCTGCAGGAGCTGAACGGCGCGTACGCGGACACCTACGGGTTCATCGGCAGCGGCTACACCTTCAAGGTGCCGGCCGGTACGTATTCCACGGCGTCCTGGATCTCCAAGCGGGACGCGGCCGGACTGGAGGTCGACACCTCGATCGTCGGTGATCCGGAGATCGAGGTCGACAAGGACACCGAGGTCGTCCTCGACGCCCGCAAGGCGGTCGAGATCAAGCCGAAGACCAAGGAGGACTCCGAGTTCCGGGGCTTCACCACCACCTGGCACCGGGAAGGCCCGGGCACTGGCCTGGGGGTGACCTACAGCCAGGGCTGGTGGACCGACCACGTCTATGTGGCGCCCACCGAGAAGGTCACCCAGGGCGTGTTCGAGTTCTCCTCGAAGTTCCGGCTGTACGCCAAGGAGCTGACGGCGAGCGTCACCGGCCCGGAGAAGTACGCTCTGCCCCTCGACTACGCGCAGACGTACAGCGGCCTCCCCGTGAAGGTCAGCGGTGATCACACGGTGCGGGCGGTGGACGCGGGCGCCGGAACCGCGGCCGACTTCGAGGGACTCGACGTCAAGGGCAAGGTGGCGGTCGTCCACGTGGGCGCCGGTAAGAGGGCGGACGAGGCACTGACCAACGCGACGGCGGCC
The DNA here is from genome assembly GCF_042653945.1 of Streptomyces vulcanius. NCBI lineage: Bacteria > Bacillati > Actinomycetota > Actinomycetes > Kitasatosporales > Streptomycetaceae > Streptomyces > Streptomyces vulcanius. The sequence goes on from NZ_JBHSFK010000015.1 coordinate 242,129, forward strand.
GGGGCCGGTTACGTCCTCGCCTACCAGGAGACGCCCGGGTACTGGCTCGGCTCCGTGCAGAGCATGACCATCCCGCTGATGCTCGCCACCGGCGAGGACGGCGCGAAGCTCGGCGCCCTGCTGAAGAGCGGGAAGAAGGTCAAGCTGAAGCTGACCGGCACTCCGGTCAGTCCGTACGTGTACAGCGTGATGTTCCCGCAGGTGGGGGCAGTCTCGGCCAACCAGACGTACAACCTGAACAGCTCCAACACGGTGAAGCAGACGGTTCGTTACCACGGGGCCCGGGTCGGTGATGTCGGCAAGGACGCCGTGTACCGGTACCGCCCCTGGCAGGGGGCCGACATCGCGACCACCAACAACGTGCAGCTCGGCACGGAGCGCACCGAGTACTACAACGTCTCCGACACCCGGATCTGGCACGCCGTCTATCCCAACTGGAAGGCGACCCAGCCCCAGTGGGGTGTCGTGCGGACCTTCGACAAGGCGGGCAAACAGCCCGCCGAGGACTGGCTGGGCCAGGTCGTCCGCCCGGCGACCGCTCAGCAGTACGGCCTCTCCCAGCGCACCGGTGACAAACTCTCCTTCCGGATCCCGGAGTTGAGCGATTCCGCACCGGGCCACTACGGATCGGTGGACAACGTCCTGGACACCGCGAAGGGCAAGTTGTACGCGGACGGGCAGTTGGTCGGCGACACCGCGCTCGGCGGCTACGGCACCTTCACCGTCCCGGCGGCGAAGTCCTCGTACCGCCTCGTGGTCGACGCACAGCGCACGGCCGACTGGGCGTCGTACTCCACCGGCACCCACACCGAGTGGTCCTTCGCCTCGGCGCACACGGACCAGCAGACGGCGCTCGGGCTGCTCTCGGTCGACTACGACGTGGCCGGGCTCAACCTCCTCAACAGTGCTGAGGCCGGGCACACGTCGAAACTCGGCCTCTCCCTCCGGAACCAGTCGGGCGGCGTCACCGCCAGTTCCCTGAAGGCCTGGGTCTCGTACGACGACGGCACCTCCTGGAAGGAAGTGAAGGTCAAGAACGGCAAGGCGGAGCTCAAGCACCCGAAGAAGGGCGCCGGGTTCGGGTCGCTGCGCGTACGGGCCTCCGACCGGGACGGCAACACGGTCGACCAGACGGTCGTACGGGCGTTCGGCCTGAAGTAGACGACCGCCGCCAAACATTGCGAAAATTCTTAACAAAGATCGTCTACCGTGCCGGTCCATGGTGAACACGGCATACGACACGGCAAGGGAGACCCCTGCCGCGAGCCCCTGGGCCGCGGTGGGGGTCTCCGCGTTCGACGAGCTGCTGTACCAGGCCATCCTCAACCAGCCCGACGCCGGCGCGTCCGGCTGGGCGCTGCTGACCGGTGCCTCCCCGGCCCGGGTCCTCGAGTCCTGCAACCGACTGCTCGCGCTCGGGCTCCTGCAACCATCGGACTCCATGGGCGGATTACGGGCGGTCGACCCCCGGGTGGCGATCCGCGCGCTGATCCGGCGACGCGAGACGGAGTCCGAACTGCTGGCCACCACCGCCGAGGAGATGGCGACCGCGTACGAGGCGGGGCTGCTGCGCGAGGAGCCGTCCCAGCTGGTCGAGGTGGCCTCCGGCGAGGGCGCCATCGCAGCATGCCTGGAGGAGATGTACGGGCGCGCGGAGCACGAGGTGTGCCTTTTCGACACACCGCTGTATCTCGCCCCGCCTGCTCCACAGGTGGATCTCCAGGCCGATCTGCTCAGCCGCGGGATCGTCTCTCGCGGGATCTACGCGGCGACCGGCCTGGAGGATCCGAAGGTCCTGTCCCGCGCCTTGAGAATGGTCGAACTCGGCGAGCAGGCCCGGGTGTTGCCGACCGTTCCGCTCAAGCTGCTGGTGGTCGACGGATGCCGGGCGCTGCTGCCGCTGACCGCCTCCTCGGCCGGCGGCTACTCTGCCGTCGTCGTGTGGCACTCGGCGGTGACCGAGGCCCTGCAGAAGCTCTTCGAGCTGGCCTGGCAGCAGGCGACTCCACTGGGCCAAGCGGCCGACGACAGTGAACTCTCCGAAAGCGAGAAGACGTTGACCCGGCTGCTGGCGGCCGGAATGAGAGACGAGGCGGTGGCTCGCCATCTGGGGGTGAGTCTGCGGACCCTGCGGCGGCGGGTGAGCGAGCTGCAGGAGCGGCTGGGGGCGGCGAGCCGGTTCCAGCTGGGGATGCGGGCTTCTCAACGCGGCTGGGTGTAGCCGTTGCGGACCCTTTGAGGCGACGGGCCGCGCCCTGGCCGGGAGCGCGGCCCCCACTCCATGAACTGCGTGGCCGAAGGGTGCATTGGCACGCCCCGGCCACAGGATTCCCCCGCAAAGGGCATCGAGTCCAGCGAACGATTGGGCCGTCGCAGGTGGGTGATTGAGAAGACGATGTCGTGGCTGTCCGGCTACCGCAGACTCAGCCCCCGCTACGAGCGTCATCCCCGCAACTACCGGGCATTTCTCGGGCTCGCCGCGGCTATCTGCTGCTACAAGCGCCTCGTCCGCCTCACCACATAGGACACGGTCTTGAAGGTCACGCGGCCAGGACGGTTGCTGCCGGCCGGGGTGCTGCGGCGCTGGGGTGGATGGGCTGCCGGGTGAGTCGGCGGGTCATGAGCGTGATTGCCGCGAGGGCGAGCATTGCTTCGGAGTGCTCGGGGAGGGTTTCGTAGTCGCGTACATTCCTGCGGGCGTGAAGCCACCACGCCAGGCTCCGCTCGACTACCCACCTTCGCGGCAGAAGAACGAAGCCTTTCGCCCCTTTGGGCCTGCTCACGGTCTTGATTGTCAGGTTGAGGAAGGACTTGGCCCAGTCGACCAGCGTTCCCGCATAGATGGAATCGGCCCAGACGACGGCGATCTGCGGGTGCATGAGACGCAGCCGGAGGAGGACTTCCTTGGCCGCGACTGCGTCGTGTGTGCTGGCCGGCGTCACCATGACGAACAGCAGCAGCCCTTTCGTGCCGACGACGATGTGTCTCTTGCGGCCCGGAAGCTTTTTGCCCGCGTCGTATCCGGAAGTGGTTCTCGGGACGGTGGCGGCGACCTTGACGGACTGCGAATCGATCACCGCGGCCACGGGATGCGGGGAGGTCCCCATGGCGCGGCGGACCCGGCGCCGGAGCTGGTCACGGATGAGGTTGAAGATGCCGGCCGCCCGCCACCGGCTGAAGAACCCGAAGACCGTCTGGAAGGGCGGGAAGTCTGCGGGCAGGGCCCGCCACTTGCAGCCCGTATCCACCACATACCGAACGGCGTCCACGATCGCGCGGCGAGGCCACTTCTCCGGGTGGCCTCCCGAGGACAACTGGCATGCGGGCGCGGGCAGTAGAGGCTCCAGCAAGGCCCACTCCTCGATGCTGGTGTCCGAGGGACGTCGGCGCATCCCGTGCTCCCTTGGTGCCTGATCCCCCACGGAGGCGGGGATCAGGCGATCAGGTCGAGGGTGGACTCGACAGAGTTGAGTTGGGCAGCCATGTGGCGGACCCACTTGTCCTCGGGGGCGAGTGCGGCGTGCGGGGTGACCGTGCCCGTGATCAGCCTGCGGATCTCGGTCAGCTTTTCGCGGATCACTCCCACCTCGTAGGCCTGCAGGACGTCACCGTCGGCGGTGAACTGGTAGCCGTCGGCGCGCGTGTAGATGAGGGGCGGCCAGCCCTTCTTGGCGATGACGTCGCGCAGCATCGCGAGCCCGGAGCGGACCTGGCTGCGGGTCAGTTCGGTGGCCCGCATCAGCTGCGGCATGTGCAGGCCCGCGGGACGGGCCGACAACAGCACCCGCCAGAGGGCCTCGGCGTACTCGCGGGCGGCATCACCCTTGCGCCGCGATCGGCACGGCTACTCGCCCCGCAGCAGCTTGGCCAGCTCCTCATCCATGTCCAGATGCCCGCTGTCGACAGCGGTCACAATCCACTCGCAGGTCGCCCGGACACGGTCGACGTTCCTGTGGATCACCTCCCGCTCGTCCTCGGACAAGCGGCGTCCGCGCATCTGCGGCACCAGGCGGCCGGTCGCGGCCACGAACTTGTGGCAGGCACCGATCAGGTCCAGGAAGTCGATCGTCCGGTCGAGCTGCCGGACCAACGGCGCGACCCGGTTCTCCGGCCGCTCGGGAACCGGTTCGGCCTCGTCGGCCTGGTGCCACCGGTCTGTCTGTGCCTTGTTGAACAGATGCCTGGCGGTGTCATCTCCGGCGGCTTGGAAGGCGACGCTGGGGTGACGCAGGCAGTCGGTGGCCACGCGTGCGGCGACCTGGTCGTCAACCGCGAGGTCGTGGATCGCCTCGACCTTTTCCTGCGGGGTCTGCGGATTGTCGACCCGCCACCCGACCTGGCGCTTCGCGGCGTCCTGCGTCCACCGTGGCACTCCGTCCCGCGGATGCTGCGGCGGGTTCTGGATCCGGTCGAAGCGATCGTCGAGCTTCTCCAGGATCCGGTGGATCTCGAAGGAGACGCCAGCGATCCGGTACTCGGCGGGCCACTTGCTGGCCGTCTGCCGGTTGAGGCGGACCTGGTTGTAGGGGACGCCGATGTCCTCGGCGTACAACTCCAAGGTCTCCTGCACCCCGAGCAGTTCTTCACCGGTCGCCGGTGATGAGCCGCCGTGCGGCCGCATCGGCTCGATCTCCAAAGCATGGTCACCGATTCTGAACTGGATCTTCGTATCGACCTCGACGAGCTTCCGGTCCTCGGCGATGATCTCCTCGTACCGCGCCCGGGAAACGCTCCCGACCTTCGTGCTCGTGGGCATGGCGCCCACCACCCCTCAGCACGGGACGCCGGCACTCCCTCCGCCGGTGACAAGCCCCGGCCTCTGCCCGCAGCATCCTGCCGCACGACCCATGGCAACCCACAGCCAACACTGTTGCGTACAAGCATGTTCAAAGACGGGTTCTTAAGAGGAGGAGGATGTCAAGTTGATCAGGACCGGGCCGAGTGGGCGGCGTAGCCGGCACGCAACGAGGTTTTGTCGATCTTGCCGACCGCGTTCTTCGGGATGGCTTCCACCACGAAGAACGCGGTCGGGCGCTTGTAGCCGGTGAGGCTGCGCGCGCAGAGGGCTTTCAGCGCCTCGGAATCGACGGTCGACCCCGGCCGAGGCTGGACGTAGGCGACCACCACCTCTCCCCACTTCTCGTCGGCTACGCCGATCACCGCGGCTTCGAGCACCGACGGGTCGCCTGCGAGCACGTCCTCGATCTCCTTGGGGTAGATGTTCTCCCCGCCACGGATGATCATGTCTTTCGAGCGCCCGACCAGGGTCAGATAGCCGTCGGCGTCGAGGTGGCCCACGTCGCCCGTGCGCAACCAGCCGCCGTTGACGATGACCTTGGCCGTTTCGTCCGGACGGCCCAGATAGCCCCGCATGACATTGGCCCCCCGTACGACGACCTCACCGTCGCTGCCCAGTGCCACCTCGCCGCCGTCGGCGTCGACGATCCGGATCTCCTGGCCGGGGAAGGGAAGCCCCACGGTTCCGGCGCGTCGAGGGCCTGCGACGGGGTTGATGGTGGAGCCGCAGGTCCCTTCGGACAGGCCGTACCCCTCGATGAGCGGGAACCCGTACCGGGCCTCGAACCGGGTCAGCAGCTCCGCGGAGGCGGGCGCGGCTCCGCAGACTCCGAACCGCAGCGATGATGTGTCGGGCCGGACGTGGTCCGGGAGTGCCGCGAGCATGCTGTAGATCGTCGGCACCGCGCTGAAGAAGGTGGGGCGCTCCTGCTCGACGAGGTCGAAGAAGGTGCGGGGGTCGAACCGGCCCGCGATCACGACGCTCGCGCCCACGAGCAGCGGCATGAGCACGCTGACCACGATTCCGTTGACGTGGAAGAGTGGCAGGATCAGCAGGCACCGGTCGGCAGGCCCGACCTCCAACGCCTGGCGCCCCATCTCCACCATGGCGTCGATGTTGGCGTGGTCGAGCATCACCCCCTTGGGCACCCCGGTCGTACCGCTGGTGTAGATGAGCAGGGCCAGCGCGGACGGGTCCAACAGCGGTGCCTGATCCGGCTCCACATCTCCTTCGTACAGTTCGCCGACGCCGAGTACGGCAACACCGTGCGCCACGACGGCCGCACCGTCCTCGACCACCAGCAGGCGCGCACCGGAGTCCTGGAGCTGTCGGACCACTTCGACGTCGGTCATGCTCGGGTTGACCGGTGTGATGGTGGCGCCGAGCCGCCAGGCGGCGAACAGCAGGAGTACGAACTCGACGCGGTTCGTCAGCTTGAGGGCGACGACGTCACCGGTGCCGATCCCGAGGTCGTGCAGCTGACGCGCTGCCATGCGGACCCGGCTCAGCAACTGCACGTTGGTGAGGGACTGGTGCCCGTCAAAGACCGCGGCCCCATGGGGGTCGAGCTCGGCGCGGCGGTCGGGCAGAGAAGCGAAATTCATGGTGAGGCGTACCTGTCTCGGTGTGATGCGATCCGGTCAGGGAGTCGACGCGGCGGGCGCCGGGTCCAGCTGGCGGACGAGGAACTCGGTCTGGTCACGTACCAGTTCCTCGAAGGTCTCGCCGGTGTAGAAGTCGAAGTGACCGGCGTCGTACCTCTTGGTCTCTCCCCGGGGCGCGGTGCTCGCGTACCGGAGGGTCTGGGCGGGAGGCGTGACCGAGTCGGTTTCGCTGACGCAGAAGAGGATCGGCATGGTGACCTTCTTCGCCGCGCGCCCGGGTCGGTAGCCGGCGATGGTCGGGATCACCCGTGCCGCCACCTCGTTGCGGAACGTCGTCCCGGCCGGCTGCAGTGCCTGGTAACCGGGCAGGGCGTCCGGAGCGTTCATGAGGGCCGGCGAACCGGGGGCGGCGGCGATGGGAACCATCACGGGCGCCCTGCCGCGCACTCTGGCCGCCAGGTCCCGGGCGAGCACGGGAGTCATCCTGAGTGAGGCGAGCGGGCCGAGCGCAAGCGCGGAGGCCAGACCGTCGGTGAACGGGCACTGGGCCACGGCCGCGCGCAGTTCGGGATGGCGCGAGGCGACGGTGATGGCGTGACCGCCGCCGAAGGAGCTGCCCCACACCGCGACACGGGAGCGGTCGACGTCATGGCGGGCCTTGACGTGGGCGAGGGCGGCGTCCCAGTCGGCGAGCTGACGCTTGATCGACAGAAGCTGGCGAGGGTGGCCGCCGCTGTCGCCGAAGTGCCGGTACGTGAAGGCCAGGGCGGCTATGCCGGCCTGTGCGAAACGCTCGGCGAAGGCGTCCAGGCGCATCTCTCGGGTGGCGCCCAGCCCGTGCCCGAGGACGACGACGGGCGGGGAGGTGACACCCGTGGGGAGGTAGAGCCATCCGGCACATCTGCTGTCGCCGGAGGGGAAGGTGATGTCACGACGGACGAAGGGCTGTGGAGTGGTCATCGTCGTCTCACCGTCCGTTCGTCGAGCGGCGGCCGGGCACGCTGCCCAATACGAGCGCTTGCGCGTACGTGTGCAGCCTGTAGAGCGGGAGCTCGCCGGTGGCGTCTGTCGCCGCCATGTAGTCGAGCATCAGTTCCTGGCCCTCCTTCGACATGACTCTGGTGAAGAACTCGGCGCGTTCGACGTGCAGGCCGTCTTCCAGGGACATCGAGCCGCCGAAGTACACCGACCGCTTGGCGGCTGCGACCGACCCCTTCGACCGCTTGCCGAAGTGCGCCGCGAGTTCGATCGCCTGATCGAGCACCTTGTGCTGCGGTACGACCTTGTCGACCGCCCCGTTGGCGAGCGCCTCCGCAGGTGTGAACGGCTTGCCTTCGAGGATCGCGGCCAGGGACCGGTGGGTGCCGATCAGGCGGGTCAGTCGCTGGGTGCCGCCGCCACCCGGGATGATGCCGAGGAGGATTTCCGGCTGACCGATGAAGTGGTCCCCATCGGCCATGACCCGGAGATCGCACGCCCAGGCGAACTCGGCGCCGAGGCCGAGAGCCGAACCGTTGAGGGCGGCGACGAAGAGGACACCGCTGGCGTTCATCCGCAGGAAGGTTGTGTGCAGCCGCTCCAGCTGGAGGGCTCCCCGCATCGGGGTCCTGCGCATCACGCGCCCGAGAAAGCGCAACCGGTCCACGTGCTTCGCCATGCGTACGACGGCGGCAGCACCACGTCGGCCGACCGTCGGGCTCGCGGCGCCCTCTTCCTGCAGCCACCCGACCGCCGCATGGCTGACGAACCGCTCGGGATGCGCCCCGGTGAAGACGACGGCACGGATACTCGGATCGCGGTCGACTCGGGCCACCAGCCTGTCCAGTTGATCGGCGATATCGAGGCCGAACACCTGGTGCGGGCCGCCGTCGACCCGGACGACCAGGACGGCTCCGAGATCCTCGATCTCCAGATGGCCCTTGTCTTTGTACGGCATGAATTCTGCTCCCGTGCTGGGTTCATGGGGGTGGAAAGTGCGTGGGGACAGTGGCGGATGCGTGTCACGGCGATGGGGTCGGGTTCGCCCCAGCGGGCTGTGTCCGCACTGGCGGCAGGAGACTGGACCGGCGCGTGATGACGTGTTCAAGGACGGACGCGTGAATCCGAGACGGCACGTCACGTGCGATGTGTACTATTGCCGTGAAGAATTACATAACCAAGTTATTTCAGGTGTGTCAACGGTGGAGGCGTGCGAGACATGGCAGGGCGGGCGAGGCTTGACGACGTACCGGAACGGCTTGTGCGGGCGGCCATCGGTCTGCTGGCCGAGCAGGGGCCGTCGGCTGTGAAGGCGCGCACGGTGGCCTCCGCGAGCCGCCTGTCGACGATGGTGGTCTACAGCCACTTCGGTGGGATCCCCGAGCTGATGAGCGCTGTTGCCGACCATGGGTTCAAGGAACTCGGCAGAGCGTTCGCCCGGGTACCGGTGACGGAGGACCCGATCGCGGACCTCTTTGCCATGGCCTTGACCTGCCGTCGGCTGGCCCGCGAGAACCCTCACCTCTACGACCTGATGTTCGGACTGTCCACTCGGGCGACGTACCGGCCTCTGTCGGATGCGGACCTTCGCCTGAGCGGGCATTCCCCGGCCTTCCGGGAAGCCCACGCTCATGTCACTGCAGCGTGCGAGCGGCTCGTGCACTCCGGCAGGGTCGAGCGGCAGGAACCCGAAGTGATTGCCGCCCAGTTGTGGAGTCTCGTGCACGGTTACATCACCCTTGAACTGGCCGAGCATTTCGTCGAGTTCGACGACGCCGTGGTGCAGGTGCTCCTGCCGATGGGCGTGAACTTCTCTGTCGGGCTGGGTGACAAGCGGGAACGTGCCGAGGCCTCGCACGAAGCCGGCGCGCGCCTGTACGACTCGATCGTCCAAGGTCAGTGAGAAGTCGGGCGGTCGGGCGCTGCAACGTGTGCGGCTAGGACGACCTGGTCCCCGCAGCAGGGGCATCGGTACCCGGCGTGAGTTGGTCATGCCTCCCCAGCGCTGCGACCTCCCGTTCGAGGGACGGAACCGCCCGGGCCGCGAAACGCCTCGCCCACGGCCAGGCCAGCGGTGAATTCAGCGCCGCCTTGGCCCAGTTGGCCACGACGACCGCGCGCGGCACGTACACGCGGCTGCGTCGGCGCACGAGCCCGTCGACGATCGCGGCAGCCGCCCGGTCGGCGCTCGTGGTGACATTGCCCGGATAGGGCAGCCGCCCGCGCAGGCCCTGGAACGAGGGGAGATCCGCCTCGGCGCCCCGGACGAGGTCCGTGTCGATCCAGGAGGGGTGTACAAGGCCGACCGTGACCCCGAGGTGTGCCACCTCCTGGCGGTAGGTCAGGGCGAGCAGCTCGGCCGCCGCCTTGCTCGCGCCGTACGAGGCCATCGCGGCCAGCGGCATGAACGACAGCGCCGAGGCCACGACCAGCACGTGACCCCGGCTGCGCTCCAGATGGGGTGTCGCGTACTTGAGGGTGCGGAACACGCCGTTCAGGTTGATGTCCAGGACCCGCTCGAACGACGCCTCGTCCGTCTGCCGCACCGTCCCGTACGCCACGACCCCGGCATTGGCGACGACGAGGTCGATGCCGCCCATGACCTCGGCGGCCTCGTCGATCGCCGACCGTAGGGCGGCGCCGTCGCGCACATCGGCCTCACGCCACGAAGCGGCGGGACCCAGGTCATCGGCGAGGGCGCGCAAGCGATCGGGCTCCAGCCCGATCACGGTCACACGAGCCCCTCGGGCGGCGGCCAGGCGGGCCACCTGCTCGCCGATGCCGCGTGCCGCTCCGGTGACAACCAGTTTTCTGCCCAGCAGGTCACGTTTCATGGCGGCAACATAACTTCGTTATTGATGGAGCACAAGAGACCGCGCACCGGCCGCTGCTCAGTTCACCTGCTGGGTCTCACGACCGGACGAACCGATGCTGGCTGTCATGAGGCGGACATCCCTTGCGCAGTGGCCCTGCTCGATCGCACGGACCATGGACCTGCTGGGGGACTGGTGGACGCCCTTGGTGCTGCGCGAGGCGTTCTACGGGATCCGGCGATTCGACGCGTTCCAGGAGTCGCTGGGGGTCGCCCGCAATACGCTCACGGACCGGCTGCGTCGGCTGATGGAGGAGGGGCTGCTGGAGAGGCGGCCGTACCAGACGGAGCCGGTTCGGTACGACTGCGTGCTCACCGAGAAGGGCCGCGACTTCCAGGGCGTGCTGCTGGTGATGAATCGCTGGAGGGACCGTTGGCTGGCCGGTGAAGCGGGCCCGCCGGTGGCCATGCACCACGATGTGTGTGGTCAGGAGACCCGTGCCGAGGTGGTGTGCGCCACCTGCGGTGAGCCCATGACCGCGGGCAACGCCCGTCCCCGGATGGGCCCCGGCTATCCACCGCAGCTGGCCGAACGGCCGGATGCGCGGGAGCGTTTCGCGGGCTGACTCAGTAGTTCGGCGGTACCCGCGCTCGCCCTTGACGAGTAAGTCTCTCTACGCAACTTTACTGGTCAGTTGCTCGTATATGGGTTTTCGGTATGGGCAGGGACGCCACCGGATCATGGAGTGGACGGGCGCGCTATGCGGACAAGTCGACGGTCGAGGTTCACACCTGGATCGCCGCCCCACCGGCACAGGTGTGGACGGTGGTGTCCGACACCGAGCTGATGCCGCGCCTGAGTCCCGAGCTGGACTCGGTCGAATGGCTGGATGGCAGGAGCGGCCCTGCTGTGGGAGCCCGATTCGTCAGTCGGAGCAGGCGTGAGTCCTTGGGGGAGTGGAATCTCAATGAGCGTGTCAAGCCGTCTGCGGGACCGGCGGGGTAGAGGTGAACAGCCTCTTGTCGCGCGGCATCGCCCAGAGCACATCGACCCGGCGGCGGGCCAGCGCGAGTAGCGCCTGGGTATGGAGCAGCCCCTCGGCTCGCTTCTTGAGGTAGTAGTCCCGGGACGGTCCTGGTCGCATCATCGCGGACTGCGCGGACATGTAGAACAGTCAGCGCAGGCGGCGGTTGTAGCGTTTGGGCCGGTGGTTGTTGCCGGTGCGGCGGCCGGAGTCGCGGGGTACCGGGGCCAGGTCCGCGTGCGAGGCCAGGCGGCCGGCGTCCCGGTATCCAGAAAGGTCTCCGACAACGGCGACGAACTCGGCGCCCAGGATCGGGCCCATGCCGGGAAGGGACTCGATGATCTCGGCGCGGTCGTCGAG